>JAMDBZ010000001.1 GCA_023488945.1 Deltaproteobacteria bacterium | reverse complement strand
ACGGGGCACTCCAGCGGCTCGTAATGCTCGGGGAACGGGCCGTCCTTGAGCCCCGGGCCGAAGAGCGCCGCCATCCCGTCCGCGCGCATGATGAACGGCTTCTTCCCCTCCTTGACGTCCGCCATCGGCGGCCACGGCCCGTCGGGGACGTCCCCCTCCCACTTGCCGAACTTCCCGCCGGGCATCGGCGCGGTCGGGTTCCAGAAGATGACCGCCTTCCTGGCGTTGTACGGCTTCCCGTTCGGGTCGACCGACGCCCGGTTGTAGAGGACCCGCCGGTTGACCGGCCACGCCCAGGCCCACTCGGGGAACAGCCCCAGCCCGGTCGGGTCCTTTTTCACCCGGCGCGCCATCAGGTTCCCCGCCTGGTTATAGCTCTGACAGTAGATCCAGTTGCCGCACGCGGTGCTGCCGTCGGCCTGGAGCAGCGAGAAGCCGCCGACGAGATCCCCCTTTTTGCCGAGAAGCTTGTCCTTGGGTTTCGGCTGGCCCGGCTTCGGCTTGTTCTCGACGTCGGCCAGGAAGGAGCCGTTGATCTCCTTCGCCACGGCGTGGACGTCCACGCTCCGGATCGTCCCGTCGGCCCGTTTGAACCCGTAGTTCCAGGTGAGGTTCACGAACGGGCCGGGGTAGGCCCCTTTCTCCTTCGAATAGAGCGCCTTGATCCGGAAGAAGAGGTCGTTCATGATCTCGGAGTCGGGCCGCGACTGCCCCAAGGGCTTCACGGCCGGGACCCGCCACTGCGCCAGGCGTCCGGAGTTCGTGATGCTCCCTTCCTTCTCGAAGGAGGCCGCGGCGGGCAGGAGGAACACCTCGGTCTTGACCTTCGCCGGGTCGACGCCGGGACCGCGCCAGAACGACGCCGTCTCGTTGTCGAAGAGGTTCACGGCCACCATCCAGTCGAGTGTCCCGAGCGCCTTGCGGACCTTGGTCGAGTTCGCGCCCGATCCGGCCGGGTTCTGCCCCCAGGCGAAGAACCCCTTGAACTTGCCGCGCGCCATGTTGTCGAAGATCATGAGCCAGGAGCAGTTCTGCCCCGGGTCGGTCTTCGGCAGCCAGGCGTATCCGAAGTCGTTCTTCTTGTCCGCCTTCGCGCCATAGATCGCCTTGATGTAGCTCGTGATGTACTTGGGGTGGTTCCCCCACCAGTTGGCGCTCGCCGGATCCTTCGTCTTCGGGGTGTATTTCTCGATGTAGGCGTCGAGGGTCGGAAGGTCCGCCGTGGGCACCGGCAGGTAGCCGGGCAGGATGTGGAAGAGCAGCCCGTGGTCGGTCGAGCCCTGGACGTTCGACTCGCCGCGCAGCGCGTTGACCCCGCCGCCGGCGACGCCGATGTTCCCCAGCAGGAGCTGGACGATCGACATCGCCCGGATGTTCTGCGTGCCGACGGTGTGCTGCGTCCACCCCATCGCGTAGAGGACGGTGCCGGCCTTGTCGGGTTTGCCGGTGGCGGCGTACGTCTTGTACACCTCGAGGAGCGCCTCCTTCGGGGTGCCGGTGATGCTCGACACCATCTCCGGGGTATAGCGGGAGTAATGCTTCCGGAGGAGCTGGAAGACGCACCGGGGATCCTTGAGCGTCGGGTCCTTGACGACCTTGTCATCCTTGTCCTTCTGGAAGCCCCAGCTCTTCGCGTCGTAGCTCCGCTTCTTCGCGTCGTATCCGGAGAACAGCCCGGCGAGCTCCCCGGGCCCCTTGAAGTCGGGGCTCACGAGGTCGCTTGCGTTCGTGTAGTTCCGGACGGACTCCTCGAAGTAGAGCTTGTTGGCGATGATGTAATTGATCATCCCGCCCAGGAAGGCGATATCGGTCCCGGGCCGCAGGGGAGCGTAGAGGTCGGCCTTCGCCGCCGAGCGGGTGAAGCGGGGATCGACGACGATCAGTTTCCCCCCGTTATCCCTCGCCCGGAGGATCCACCGGAACGAGACCGGATGGTTCTCCGCCGGGTTGGCCCCCATGACCAGAACGACATCCGCATTCTTCACGTCCACCCAGTGATTCGTCATTGCGCCGCGTCCGAACGACTCTGCCAGAGCCGCTACAGTGGCGCTGTGTCATATTCGCGCCTGGTGCTCGATGTAGACCAGGCCCAACCCCCTCAGGAATTTCTGGTACAGGTAGCACTCCTCGTTGTCGAGCGCGGCGCTGCCGACGGAGGCCATCCCCATCGTCCGGTTGACGACGGCGGCCACCTCCTTTACGATCTCCCGGTCTCCGACCTTCTCCTTGACCTTGATCCTGCTGGTCGGCTGGAAGGTCGCATCGCGTGTCGCCTTGACCTTCTTCGCGATCTCGTCGAGCGCCCAGTCCCACGTCACTTCCTTCCACTCGCCGCCGCCCGGGGCCCGGTAGAGCGGCTTCGTGAGCCGCGCGCCGTTGTCGCGGAGCTGGTAGAGCGACGACCCCTTGGGGCAGAGCGCCCCCTCGTTGATCGGGTGGTCGGGGTCGCCTTCCGTGTTGACGACGTTTCCCGCAAGGGTGTGGACGATGACCCCGCATCCCACGGCGCAATACGGGCAGATCGTCGTGGTCTCCTTCGCATACCGGATGGACAGCTCCTCGGCCCGTGCCTTGACGGGCGCGAGATCAAGTCCCAGGGTCGCCGCGGCCAGCCCCGCCCCCGAGAACCTGAACAGTTCCCTGCGCGTGATCGCCATCGATCGCACCTCCTTTGTCGGAAAGACCCCCGGATCGGAAAAAGGACGGCCACGCATCTCCGGGCGGCCGTTCAAGCCCCGTTATGAAACCGCGTCACACCGAGCGAGAGCAACAATATCCATGTCCTTTTATTTACGTGAATCTCGGTGTCAAGGAGGAAGTTTCGCTTGCCGTTCGAAAAATAAAGCGTTATATATGCATTTACATAGCGCTTTTTCAAACATATTTATATCAACCTGGGTGCCGAAGGAGGATATCCGTGCAGGCGGTTTCATCTTGCCGGAGCGCCTGGAGATGGCCCCGGGGCCAGCGCGGCTCACGGGCGGCGAGAGACGGCTCCGCCTGCAGCCCGGGCCGCCTTCCGGCCGGGCGGACTGGAGAAAATCCGAGGGATGGGGAGCGATGATTCGAAGAAGCGGCATTCTGATCCCGTTATTGGTCACCGTTCTTGTCGGGCTCCTCGCGGGTTCCGCCGCTGCGGAGGAACGGCTTCGGATGTCCACGACCACGTCCACCGAGAACTCGGGTCTCCTCGCCGTCCTTCTTCCTCCCTTCGAGAAGAAATTCGGATGCAAGGTGGACGTCATCGCGGTGGGGACGGGCAAGGCGCTCAAGCTCGGGGAGGCGGGCGACGTCGACATCGTCTTCGTCCACGCGAGGACGCTCGAGGACAGGTTCGTGGCGAACGGCTTCGGCGTGAACCGCCGGGACGTCATGTACAACGACTTCGTCATCCTGGGGCCGACGGGGGACCCCGCCGGGATCAAGGGGTCGAAGAGCGCCCCGGAGGCGTTCCGGAGGATCGCCGCGAGGAAGGCGACGTTCGTCTCCCGGGGCGACGAGTCGGGGACGCACGTGAAGGAGAAGGAGATCTGGAAGGCCGCCGGGATCGTCCCGAAAGGGGGCTGGTACGTCGAGGCCGGGCAGGGGATGGGCGAGGTCATCAACATGGCTACCCAGAAACGCGCCTATACCCTGTCGGACCGGGGGACCTACATCGCCTACAAGAGGAAGACCGATCTCATCGTCCTGCACGAAGGGGACAAGTCGCTCCGGAACCCGTACGGCATCATCGCGGTCAACCCGCGCAGGTATCCCCACGTGAAGTATGATCTGGCCATGAAGCTGATCGATTTCATCATGGGCCCGGAAGGGCAGTCGCGTATCGCCGGGTACCGGGTCCGCGGCGAGCCGCTGTTCTTCACGTACGGATCCTCCGGGGGGAGCGGGAAGTGAAGTCCGCCATGCCGGGGCCGGGGCTGGAGGTTTCGGGGGCGTTGTGTCTCCGCAAGTCGGACGCGCCGTTCCTCCAGGACGACCGGATCGACCTGCTGGAGAAGATCGACGAGCTCGGGTCGATCACCCGTGCCGCCCGGGCCGCCGGCATGAGCTACAAGACGGCGTGGCACACCGTCGACGCCTTGAACAACCTCGCGGAGGAGCCCCTTGTCCGCCGGTGGGCGGGGGGGCGCGGCGGTGGCGGCGCCGTCCTCACCGACGAGGGGCGGGAGGCGGTCCGGACGTATCGCATCATCCGGCGGGAGCATCAAACATTTCTGGAGAGGCTCGGGAAGGAGATCGAGGACGTCGACCGATATTATGCCCTTCTGAGGAGGGTGGCTGTGCGTGTCAGCGCCAGGAACGTGTTTCGGGGGACCGTGAAAAGCGTCAGGAAAGGCGTCGTCAGCACGGAGGTGACGCTTTCTCTTCCGGGCGGGGAGAGTCTGTGCGCCATCATCACCAACGAGAGTGCCGGGAGCCTGGGGCTTGCCGAGGGGAAAGAAGCATACGCTCTCTTCAAGGCCTCCTCGGTGGTCCTGGGGAGAGATCTCCATACGGTCCGAACGAGCGCGCGGAACCTCCTGTGCGGGACGGTGGAACGGCTCACGGAGGGGCCCGTGAACGCGGAGGTGACGGTGGCACTGCCGGGGGGAAGCGTCCTGACGGCGATCATCACGGAGGAAAGCGCGAAGCGGCTGGATCTCGCGAAAGGGGAGCACGCCTGCGCCCTGGTCAAGGCCTCCAGCGTCATCATCGGCGTTCCCGGATAGACGGAGCATTCCCCGTTGGGATTCCTCGCCGACTCGTTCGCATCGGCCTTCCGGCTCATCGCGACGTTCCATCCCGACGTGGTGAGCGCCGCCCGGACGTCGCTCGTCGTCTCCGCCTGGGCGATCGTCTTCGCCTCGCTCCTGGGGCTTCCCCTGGGTCTCGCCATCGGGTTGTCCGAGTTCCCGCTCAAGCGCTTCGCGGTCACCGTCCTCAACAGCCTCGTGGCGCTCCCGACGGTGGTCGTGGGGCTGGTCGTCTACGGCGTCATCAGCCGCCAGGGGCCGCTGGGCTTCCTGGGGCTCCTCTTCACCCCGGCCGCGATGGTGATCGGCGGATCGCTGCTCGCGGCGCCGATCGTGGCGAACTATGCCCTGGCCGCGGCCCGGGGCGCCGACCCGCGGATCCTCCCGACCGCCCGGACCCTGGGGGCGGGGCCCGTCCAGGCCGTCGTGAAGTTCGTCGCGGAGACCCGGTTCGGGATCCTGGCCGCCGTCATCGCGGGGTTCGGGCGGGTCATCTCGGAGGTCGGAGTGGCGATGATGCTCGGCGGGAACATCCGGGGATTCACGCGGACGATGACGACGGCGATCGCCCTCCAGACCAGCATGGGAGAGTTCGCCTTCGGGATGGCGCTCGGGATCATCCTCATGTCGGTGGCGTTCGTCATCAACGTCTTCCTCGGCGTCCTCCAGCAGCGGTGATGCATGGCTCCCCTTTACCGGCTCGAATCGGTCCGGATGGCGTACGGGACGAAGACGGCGCTTGCGATTCCCGCGCTGACGATTTCCGAGGGCCGGGTCTATGTCCTCGTCGGCCCGAACGGCTCGGGGAAGAGCACGCTGTTGTCCCTCCTCGCGTTCCTTCGCCCGCCGGCGTCGGGCACGCTGCATTACGACGGCGGACCCGTGCCCTGGAAGACCGGGGAGATGACCCGGCTCCGCCGGGAGGCGGTCCTTCTCCACCAGACACCCTACCTGTTCGACGACACGGTGTCGGCCAACGCCGGCTACGGTCTCCGGGTGCGGGGGGTCCGGGGAGCCGCGCTGCGCGAACGCGTTGCCGAGGCGCTGGCGGTGGTCGGTCTCCCCGGGTTCGAGCGGCGGCCGGCGCGCGCTCTCTCCGGGGGGGAGGCGCAGCGCGTCGCGATGGCGAGGATCCTCGCCCTCAAGCCGCGTGTCCTGCTCCTCGATGAGCCGCTGGCGAACGTGGACCGGGACACGGCGGACGTGATCAACGGCCTCATCGGTGCCTGTTCCGGCAACGGGACGACCGTCGTCGTGGCGACGCACGACGCGGCGCAGTCGGACCGGATCGCCACCGACGTGATCCGGCTTGCGGAGGGGGCCCTGTCCGGTGTCGCGGTTTTCGGTCAAAATGAACTCCACCCCGATAAGGAACCGGCCAGAGATGCCCGCATTTGAAGAGGCCCGGGAGATCATTCTCGCGCACGTCGCTCCGCTCGGCCGGGAGGAAGTTCCCCTTCCCGCGGCCGACGGGCGCGTGCTTGCCGAGGAGGTCCGGGCGCCGCGGGACATGCCGCCGTGGGACAACTCGGCGAT
Source organism: Deltaproteobacteria bacterium (assembly GCA_023488945.1). The sequence continues at coordinate 348 of JAMDBZ010000001.1, read as the reverse complement.
GGACGGCTACGCGGTCCGGTCCGCCGACTGCGCAACGCCGGCGACGCTCGTGCTTGCGGGATACCAGGCGGCCGGGGGCGAGGCCCCGCGGGTCGAGCCGGGGTGCGCCGTGAAGATCATGACGGGGACGCCAATGCCCGCGGGAGCGACGCGGTCGTCCCCATCGAGGAGGCGCTGGAAGAGGGAGCGCGCGTGCGGACATTGAAGGCGGTCCGCTGCCTTAGACAATATGACTGACCGGCCCTGCTTGCGATAACGTGGGTTTTGCCGTCCGGAGAGATGGCATACCACAACGCAAAGGAGGACCGGTCATGAACAGGTTATTCGCTGCCATGGACGTTCACAAGG
>JAMDBZ010000015.1 GCA_023488945.1 Deltaproteobacteria bacterium | reverse complement strand
GCCGGGAGGGCAGTCCTGGGGGAGCCGGTCGTGTTCGATGCTCACCACGTTGGCCCGTTCCTGCGCCACGTCCGTAAGGAGCCTCGCCAGCGAGCCCGGGCGGTCCGCCATCAGCACGCGGAGGCGGACGAGCCGTCCCGACCGGAAGAGTCCCCGCTCGGTGATCTGGGCGAGGAAGTTGACGTCGATGTTCCCCCCCGACAGGACCATGACGGCGGGGAATTTCCGCGGGGGGCGCTTGAACAGCAGGGCGGCCAGCGGCGCGGCGCCGGCCCCTTCGAGCGTCGTCTTCATCTCTTCGAGGGCATAGAGGATCGCCGCGGCGATCTCCTCGTCGTCCACCGTCACGGCGTCGTCGACGTACCGTTGCGCCGCCGCGAAGGTCCTCTCGCTCATCCGCTTGACGGCGATCCCGTCGGCGATCGTGTGCGAGGCCGCGCATTCCACCGGCTCCCCCTTCGCGAGGGAGGGAACGAGGGAAGAGGCGCCCGCAGCCTGGACGGCCACCAGCTCGGTCCCGGGATGCCGCTCCTTGACGGCCGCGCCGATGCCGGCGAGGAGGCCGCCGCCCCCCACGGGCACGTAGAGCGTTCCCGGGGCTCCGCCTTCCTCCGCGATCTCGACGCCGAGCGTCCCCTGTCCCGCGATGACGAGCGGGTCGTCGAACGGGTGGACGAGGGTCAGGCCGTTCTCCCCGGCGAACTCCTCGGCGTGCCGGGACGCCTCGTCGAAGGAATGTCCGTGGAGGATGATCCGGACGGATTCACCCCCGTCCCGCTCGGCCGCCGCGGCCTTCGCGACGGGGGCCCAGACCGGCATGACCAGCGTCGCGGGGAGGCCGGCGGAGCGGGCCGCGCGGGCGACGCCGCGGGCGTGGTTCCCCGCGGAGGCGGCCACCACGCCGCGCACCCGGGCCGGATCGAGGGAGAGCACCTTGCTGGCCGCGCCCCGGATCTTGAAGGCGCCCGTGTGCTGGAGGTTTTCGAGCTTGGAGAGGACCCGCCCGCCGAACCGGGCCGAAAGGGGCGTCTCTTCCACGAGCGGCGTGGGGTAGGCGAGCTTGTAGACCCGTTCCCGGGCCTGAAGGACATCCTTGCGTCCGAAGTCCACACGCCCTCCCGGATCGGTCGGGACCCGCGCCCGACGCGGATGTCCCCAGTCTACCCGCTAAAATGGAGTAAAGCGACCGTCCTCCGAAATATTTGTTGACAGCCTCCCGGCTCATTGGTATAGGTGAGCAGTCGTTTCAACCAGGGGGAATCCGCTGAGGGGACATTCCGGGAAGAAGCGGGCCGTGGCCGGGAACGGCGCGGCCGTCCACCCGGCGGCCGTGCGGGCCGCGAGGGCGGCGATGCCGGGAGACCGGCTGGTGAGCGCCCTGGCCGAAACGTTCGGAGCGCTCTCGGATCCTACCCGCGTCCGGATCGTCGCCGCGCTGGCGAAGCAGGAGCTGTGCGTGCTTGACCTTGCCAACCTGCTCGGGCTCACCGGCTCGGCCGTCTCGCACCAGCTCCGGCTCCTGCGCGGGCAGAGACTGGTCCGGGCCCGGAAGGAGGGCAAGGTCGCCTTCTACGCCCTGGACGATGATCACATCAGCAACCTGATGGCGGAGTGCGTGAAGCACGTCGAGGCGGGATGACCGGTCCCGATGACCGGTTTTTTTTATCTCATCATGCAAACGACTGTTCAGTTATGCTTATGCGGAGCGCGGGGATGACGGCGGGTGGCGGAGGGAGCCCGGCGGCGCCGTGGGTTGAGGCCCCGGCACGGGCGGGACGGTCGGCCGGGGACGGCGTCCGGCCGGGAACCGGAATCGAGGAATACATCGACCGGATCGCGGAGGAGATGCACGAGCGGGTCGAGCACCAGCGGCTCGTGTACAAGCGGGCCTTCGGAAACGCCTCGGTCGGAACGGCCCGGCCGGCGCACTGCCCCCTGGCCGACTGCCGGCGGCTTGCGGCGATGCAGGCCGCCATCCGCGAAACGATCGCCGTCCTCGAGGAGACGCGGAGCGCGTTCAAGTCCAAGAGGCTGGAGGTGATGCGCAGGAAGCTGATCGACGTTCTCTCCGACTGATTCGTCAGGGGCGTTTTACGGTTCGGCTCTCGGGGCCGCACGGTGAAGACGCAACGCGGGCGGGCGCGCCGAAGCGCGCCGGTGTCACGGGTTGTGACTTCGAATCCTTTTCGAGCGACGAAAGGAGCGTGCGGCATGGTCCATCCAGGGAAAATCCCCCAGGTTTTTCGCGTCAGCCCATTCCGGCTTGTCCGGTCGATCCTCTGCCTGGCGGCGGCGATCGTTCTCGTCGCGGGCGTGTCGCCGGCGCGGGCGCAGGAATCCGTTTCGGACCCGAAAGAGAGGCGGATCGAGGATCTCGAGAAGGCGGTCCGGCAGCTCTCCGGCCGGGTGGAGGAGCTCTCGGCCTCGCGATCCGCGGACAACGTCTATCGGCCGAGCCGGTTCACGTTCGGCGGCTACGGCGAGATCCACGCGAACCTCGGCCGCGGGAACGCCCCGCACCAGATCGACATCCACCGGCTCGTCGCATACGTCGGGTACGAGTTCGCCGACTGGATCCGGTTCCACTCCGAGACCGAGATCGAGCATGCGTTCGTGTCGCGGGATTCCGAAGACGGCGAGATCTCGATCGAGCAGGCGTACTTCGACTTCCTCCTCTCCGACCGGCTGAACGTCCGCGCCGGGAGGTTCCTGACGCCGCTCGGGCTCATCAACAGGAAGCACGAGCCTCCCACCTTCAACGGCGTGGAACGGCCGCTCTTCGACCGGATCGTCATCCCGTCAACCTGGTTCTCGGACGGGGCGGGGATCTTCGGATCGCTCGGTCCCTCCCTGAAATACGAGGCGTATGTCGCCGGGGGCCTGGACGGCTCGAAGATCGATGCGACGGACGGGATCCGGGAGGCGCGGATCGAGGAGCGTCCCGGCCTTCACCAGCCGGCGGTCACCGGCCGAATCGACTGGTTCCCGTTCGCACGTCGTGCAGCGGCGTTCGGCCAGACCTTGAGGGTCGGCGCCGGCGGATATTACGGCGGGCTCAATAACGGCAACGGCGGGAACAACCCGGGCGTCGGAGGGCGGATCCGCATCCTCTCAGCCGACTTCGAATACGGCGTGGGGCGGTTCGACGCCCGCGGAGCGGTCGCCCACGAGCGGGTCGGGGGCGCGGCGCAGATCGGCAACGGGGCCGCCTCGGAGATCTTCGGCTGGAACCTCGAGGGCGCGGTCCACGTCATGCCGGGATCCTGGAGGACAGGGAAGCTGTCCCGGGCGGACGCCGTCGTCTTCATCCGCTACGACGATGTCGATACGCAATACGGGATGCCTCCCGGGGTTGCCAAGGATCCGGCCGGCGACCGGCAGGAATGGACCACGGGTCTCGATTTTTATTTCACGCACAATCTCGTCGCCAAGGCCGACTACCAGGTGCGGCGCGACAAGTCCGCCGTGAAGCCCGACGACCTGTTCAACCTCGGACTCGGCTGGCAGTTCTGAACGAAGACGCGGCGGGGGGCGGCGGCGGGGCCGGTTCCCCCCTCTTCATCCGCAAAGAAGAGAAAGAAAGGAGACGGAAAAGGATGGGCCTTCGAACAGTGGCATTTCGGGAAGGAAGGCGGGCCCGCGTGCGGTTGGGCCCGACGCTCGCCGCGGTGACGGCGGCCGGCGCGCTCTGGATTTCCGGCTGTGCGGGCGGGACGATCGTGCCGACGCCTTCGCAGCTCGTGGCCACGGGGGCTGTCCCGCGGGACGCGGATCTGGCGGCCCTGGCAAGAGGACGCGCCGTGTTCGTCACGGAATGCGCGGCCTGCCACCGGCTCTTCCGGCCGGACGAGTACACGCCGCAGGAGTGGAAACGCATCGTGGCGCGGATGGCGCCCCGGGCGTCGCTGGACAGTCGGCAGACGTCGGACCTCGAACTGTATCTGTCCGCCGCGAGCGGATGGAGGAAATGAAGGAACAAGGTGTTCGGGTGTTCGCTGCCCGTTGAATTTCGTTGAATACGTCGGAGGGAAAACCGGAAATGGGGAAAAGGGTCGTGATCGCTCTCGCTCTTCTGTTGGTGATCGGCGGGCAATCGATTGCGGAACCGGAAGCGCCGGGCCGCGAGGGGGCGACGCAGGGGCCGGCCGAGCCATCGCGATTCAACCCCGTGACGCTCGGCCTGGACGCCCTCCTGCGGACCGAGGCCGCGGGGAACTTCAGTCTCGGGAGCTTTTCGTTCGCCCCGGGAAACGGCGAGGCGCGGGTCCTGGCCCGGCTTCGACCCTCTGTCGCCGTGAGGCCGTCGGACAACTTCTCCGCCCGCGTGGAAGGGCAGTGGTACGCCTTCCACAATGACACGGACTTTTCGATCTTCAGCTTGTACCAGGGTTACGTGGAAAGCGTCCTGCCCGGCGTGAAAGGAATCTCCGTCAAAGCCGGGCGCCAGGAATTCGTCTACGGCAGCACCTTCCTCCTCGGCGCCGACACGTTCTTCGACGGGTTGAGCTTCGATGCCGTGAAACTGGCGGTCAAGCCCTCGGCGAAGTTTTCCGTTGACCTGTTCGGCGGCACGTACGTGAAGAAGTGGGCCGGGGGCATCGAGGGGAAACTTTACGGGATCTATGCGACCTACGCCCCAACGGAAACTCTTTCGGTCGATCTCTACGGCCTCCGCGACACAGGGGGGGCCGGTGCCACCCATGTCGGAGGCGAGCACGAGGTGACCTATTCGGTGGGGACCAGGCTCTCGGGCCGCCTTGCGAAAAGCATTGCCTTCGAGGTGGAGCCGGTCTACCAGTTCGGCCGGAAGAACCGGGATGGGGCGAGCCACCGCGATATCAGCGCCGTCGGCGGCCACGCGGACGTCACCGTCGATCCCGCCTTGGGGCGGTATCCGGGGAAGATCTTCCTCTCGTACGCGTATGGTTCCGGCGACGGGAACCCGGAGGAGGGGAGGTTCACGGAGTTCCACAATCCCAACAACGATACTTTCCTTATCGGCGACATGAACCTGGTCGGAGAGCTGGGCGGCCTGGCCGTGGGGAACGCGACGGCCAGCGGGCTCCAGGTGTTCACGGCCGGCGGCGGGGTCGATCTCACGGAAAAGCTGAACTTGTCCCTGGACGGGCACTCCTTCCGGGCCAACAAGGTCCCGGCCGGGTTCAGCAAGGAGATCGGCATCGAGACGAACCTGATCTTGACCTGCAAGATCAAGGAAAGCATCTCCGTGCTGCTCAGCGGGAACCGGTTCTTCACAGGCGAGTTCTTCAAGGACGCCACCGGGAGCGGCAAGGATATCAACTCCGTGTATGCGCAACTGCAGGCGACGTTTTAACCGGAAGACGCGGAGGAGGAGGGAAAAATGTTCGAGTCATTCGTGATCATGCTCAGAGAGGGGATCGAAGCCGCCCTTGTCATCGGGATCGTCCTGGTGGTGCTCAAGCGGGTCGGCCGGTGCGATCTGGAACGGCCCGTGTTCTGGGGCCTCGGGCTGGCGGTTCTTGCCAGCGTCGCGGCGGCGATCGTTCTGCATTTCATGCCTGTCGGCGATGAAATCTACGAAGGAACCTTGTATTGGGTTTCCGCGTGTTTTGTCGTCTCGATGATGGTGTGGATGCACCGCAAGGGGAAGGTGCTCCGCTCTCAGGTCGAAGGGCGTGTGCGGCAAGCCATGGAGGCGGGGGCGGGCGGGAGAACATCAAAAGAGGGATGGGCTCTGGGGGCGTTCGTGTTCCTCATGGTGTTCCGGGAGGGTGCGGAGGCGGTGATGTTTCTCGCGGCCGTCAACCTGACCACCGACGCCATCCTTGGCTTCATCGGGTCGGTCCTGGGACTTGCGGGCGCCGTCGTTTTTTGCGTGATGTTCGTCCGCGGCAGCCTCCAGGTGAACCTGCGACGGTTCTTCGCCGTTACGGAGTGGGTGCTGGGCATCTTCGTCGTCCAGTTGCTGATCAACGGCTATCACGAATTCGCGGAGATAGCCATCCTTCCCGCGAACCGGACAAGCATGGCGTTGGTGGGACCCGTCGTCCGGAACAACTCCCTCTTCATCCTGGCCCTCGTGGCGATCCCGCTCTTCATCTGGCTGACCCGGAAGCCTGAGCCCGTCGGTCAGGAGGGAGACGTTTCGCAGGCCGCGAGAAGGGCGGAGACGGCGAGAATCCGGCGGGAGCGTTTCTACCGGCTCGGCGCGGTGACCAGTGCCCTTGCGGTGATGGTTTCCGTGGGTATCGTGTATGCCCGGGAGATTGCACCCAAGAATGTGCCGCCGCCGGAGCCCGTTGCTCGAGAAGGAGGGTTTGCGGTCGTCCCGATCGAAGCGCTTGCAGACGGCAAGCTCCACCGCCTGGGGTTCCTGGCCGACGGGCGCCTGGTGCGATTCCTTGCGATGAAGACCTCGGACGGGAAGATCCGCACCGCCCTGGATGCCTGCGAGATCTGTGGTTCCTTCGGGTACGTCCAGGAAGGGGAAAACCTGCGTTGCTTGAACTGCGCGGCGGAAATCAATCCTTTCACATTGGGCGCTTCGGGCGGGTGCAACCCGATCCCGCTCAAGAGCGAGGTCGCGGCGGCGCATGTCAAGGTGCCGGTCCATGCGCTGGAAGAGAAGGCGGCGGTCTTTACCGCGCAATCGGGGTTGGAGGAAATCGACCCGGTTTGCGGCATGCGCATAAGGATGAATGAAGCGGCAGGTTTCGAGACGTACAACGGGAAGACCTATTATTTTTGCGGCATGGGAAAGTGCCAGGCCCTGTTCAAGGCCGATCCGGGCGCCTACGTGAAGCGGTAGGAAGGCGGAAGGTCCATGTTTTTCAGACTGCTGGCCAACTCCCTGGCTCGAAGGATGTC
>JAMDBZ010000022.1 GCA_023488945.1 Deltaproteobacteria bacterium | reverse complement strand
CGCCCGAGGAGATCCCCAAGCTGGTCCGGGCGACGAGGTCGTGACGCCCTCGATGACCTTCGCCTCGACGGTCAACCAGGTCGCGCTCCGGGGCGCGACCCCGGTCTTCGCGGACAGCGATTACGGCACGCTCCAGGTGGACCCGGCCGACATGGTCCGCCGGATCACGGGCCGGACGCGGGCGCTTGTCCCGGTCCACTTCGCCGGGGCTCCCGCGGACATCGACCCGATCGCCGCGGCGGCGCGGGGAACGGGGATCCCCGTCATCGAGGACGCAGCGCATGCCGTCGGGACCACCTACAAGGGAAAGCCGGCCGGGTCCTTGGGCGACGTCGCCATCTTCTCCTTCCACCCGATCAAGAACATTACGACCGGCGAGGGGGGGATGGTGACCTGCCGGGACGATGCGCTGGCCGCGCGTCTGCGACTTCTCCGGTTTCACGGCATCGAACGGGACGCCTGGAAACGCTACGGGAAGGGGGGCACGCCCCATTACGACATCCGGGAGCCGGGGTACAAGTACAACCTCACCGACATCCAGGCCGCCATCGGCACCGTCCAGGTGAGGCGCCTTCACGAGCTCAACGAACGGCGGGCGGCGCTGGCCGCCCGCTACCTCGAGGGATTGCGCGGCCTCCGCGGGATCGACCTGCCGGAGGTCCCGTCCTACCCGCACGCCCACTCCTGGCACCTGTTCGTCGTCAAGGTGACGGCGATGGACCGGGACGCCTTCCTTGCGGAACTCGCGAAGCGCAACATCGGGGCCGGGCTCCACTTTCCCCCCTGCCACCTGCTTTCCTATGTCCGCGAGCGGTACGGGCCCCGCGAGGGGGACCTTCCGCGGTGCGAGCTCGCGGGGCAAAGGATCGTTTCTCTTCCTCTCTTCCCCGGCATGGCCGACGAGGACGTCGATTCCGTCTGCGCCGCCGTCCGGGAGATCCTCGCGGAAGGTCCCCGGTGATCTCGGTCGTCGTCCCCGTTTACAACGAGGAACAGAACCTCCCCCTGCTGATGGACCGGCTCGAGACGGTGATGCGCGGCATGGGACGGCCGTACGAGATCATCTTCGCGGACGACGGGAGCCGGGACCGGTCGCTCGAGATCCTCAAGGGCTTCGTGGGTCGCGAGGGAGTGCGGGTGGTGGAGCTGACGCGGAACTACGGGCAGCACCCCGCGATTTTCGCCGGGTTCTCGGTCGCCCGCGGCGACATCATCGTGACGATCGACGCCGACCTGCAGAACCCGCCCGAGGAGATCCCCAAGCTGGTCCGGGCGATGGAGGAGGGGGAGTACGAAGTCGTCGGCTCGATCCGGGCGGCGCGGCACGACACGGCGTTCCGCCGGGCCGCGTCGCGGGTGATGAGCGCGATGACGCGCCGGATCACCCGCGTCCCCCTCGAGGACTGGGGCTGCATGCTGCGCGCCTACCGGCGGGGTGTTGTCGACCGCATGCTCGACGCGCAGGAATACTCCACCTACATCCCGGCGCTGGCGACGCTCTACGCGAAGCGGGTCGGGGAGGTCCCCGTCGCCCACGCCGACCGCCACGGGGGGCAGTCCAAGTACAACCTCTGGAAGCTGCTCAACCTCGAGTTCGACCTGATGACGTCGTTTTCCGACTATCCCCTCAAGCTCCTGCTGTACCTCGGGTTGCTCCTGGCGCTCGCAGGCGTCTCCTTCGGCGTCCTGCTCGCCGTCCTGCGGATCGTGTACGGGGCGGAATGGGGGGGATACGGCGTCTTCACCCTGTTCGCCGTCCTGTTCTTCTTCATGGGGGGGATCTTCTTCGGCCTCGGCGTCATGGGGCAATACCTGGGCCGCGTCTACCACGAGGTGCGGCGGAGGCCCAGCTACACGATCCGCCGGATCCACGAGAGGACGGTGTCGGAGGGGCGCCCGTCCCCGTCGTCCGGAAGGGAGCGGTAGCGGTTGCGGGCGGTCGTCTTCGCCTATCACAACATGGGGATCGTCGGCCTCGAGAGCCTTCTCGCGCACGGCTTCGACGTGCCGATGGTCTTTTCCCACGCGGATGATCCGAAGGAGAACCGCTGGTTCGGCTCCGTGGCGGAGCTCTGCCGGGCCCGGGGGATCCCCGTCCACCTCCCGGAGAACGTGAACCTCCCGTCGTGGCCGGAGACGATCCGGGCCGCGCGCCCCGACCTCCTCTTTTCGTTTTACTACCGCGCCATGCTGGGGCGGGAGATCCTCGCCGTCCCCAGGCTGTGCGGGATGAACCTCCACGGCTCGCTCCTTCCGAAGTACCGGGGCCGCGCCCCGGTCAACTGGGTCCTCGTGAAGGGGGAGACGGAGACGGGAGTGTCCCTCCACGTCATGGAGGAGAAGCCGGACGCGGGGGACATCGTGGGACAGGTCGCCGTGCCGATCGCCTTCGAGGACACGGCGCTGACCCTGTATGCGAAGATGGAGAGGGCGGCCGGGCGGCTGCTCGACGAGCTGTTGCCCCGGATCGCCCGCGGGGAGATCCCGCGGCGCCCCAACGAGATCGCGAAGGGGAGCTACTTCGGCGGCCGCCGGCCCGAGGACGGCCGGATCGGCTGGTCGAAGGGAGCGACCGAGATCTACAACCTCGTCCGGGCGGTCGCGCGCCCGTACCCGGGCGCCTTTACCACGCTCGGCGGGGAGCGGTGCCTCGTCTGGTGGGCGAAGCCTCTCGATGCCGGCCCGCACGACTCGCCCCTGCCGCCGGGCCGGATGCGCGTCGAGCCGCGAGGCCCCGGCGGCGCGCCGCGGGTCGTGGTCGGGACCGGCTCGGGCGCCCTCGTGCTCGAGGAGATCGAGTGGCGGGGGCGGGTCGCAAAGGGGGAGGAGATCGCGGCGCTCCTCGGGCGGGAAATCCAAGGGAGGTTCGAATGAAAGTCCTGATCCTGGGCGTCAACGGCTTCATCGGGCACCACCTGACGGCGCGGATCCTCACGACGACGGACTGGACCGTCTTCGGGATGGACCTGTCGAACGAGCGGCTGGGGGAGCTGGTCAGGCATCCCCGGTTCGAGTTCGTGGAGGGGGACATCTCGATCAACAAGGAGTGGATCGAGTACCACATCAAGAAGGCCGACGTGGTCCTGCCGCTCGTCGCGATCGCGACGCCGAAGGTCTACGTCGAGAGGCCGCTCGACGTCTTCGAGCTCGACTTCGAGGAGAACCTGCGGGTCGTGCGGCAGGCGCACCGGTACCGGAAGCGGATCGTCTTCCCCTCCACCTCGGAAGTGTACGGGATGTGCCCGGACGCGGAGTTCGACGAGGAGGCTTCGCCGCTCGTCCTGGGCCCGATCCCGAAGGAGCGGTGGATCTACTCCTGCTGCAAGCAGCTCCTGGACCGGGTCATCTGGGCGTACGGGCGGCAAGGGCTCTCCTTCACCCTGTTCCGCCCCTTCAACTGGATCGGTCCCCGGCTCGACTCGATCGAGACGGCGAAGGAGGGAAGCTCGCGCGTCGTGACGCAGTTCATCGCGAACCTCGTGATGGGAGTGCCGATCCAGCTCGTGGACGGCGGACGGCAGCGCCGCTCCTTCACCTACGTCGACGACGGGATCGACGGGCTGATGAAAATCCTCGAGGACCGGAACGGCTGCGCCTCGGGCAGGATCTTCAACATCGGGAATCCCGACAACGATTGCTCGATCCGGGAGCTCGCCGCGACGCTGCGCGACCTGTACGCCTCCCACCCGGCCATCCGGGGGAAGCGCCCGGTCCCGGGGATCGAGGAGGTCAGTTCCGGGCGCTACTACGGCGAGGGATACCAGGACATCGAGACGCGGAAGCCGAGGATCGAGCGGGCGAAACAGTGCCTCGGCTGGGAGCCCCGGGTGCCCCTTCCGGAGGCGCTCCAAAAGACGCTCGACGCCTTCCTGGCGGAAGCCGGGCTGGCGTGAGCCCGCGCCCGCTGCACCGCCCGACGGTGTTGCCCGGGCGCTTCGCCTCCGGCGCCTCCCCCGCGCGGTCAGGCCGCCGGCTCCGAGCGGGAATCCCTCTTACCCTGTCTACTGCGGGCGGATTCCCGCTCCCGGCTTTCGCCCAGCAATCGTGCGGCGCGTTCCTCTCCCAGGGGCCGGGCCACCGTCTGTTGCTGTGCGGAGGCTGATCCCTCGGGAAAAGCGCGGGGGCTTTCGCCGGTTCCGCGATCCGGCCTTCCGCGCGGGGGAGCCCCTCCGGCGTGCGCACCCGGGCTCGCGCGCTTGTCGTCCGCCGGTCCGTGAGGTGTCCACCCGGATGGCGGCACCTCTCGGGAGCGTTGGTGAAGGGTCATGGATGGCGAGCGGCTGCTGGCGCTGAAGATCGACGTCGACACGCGGCGCGGGATGGAGGAGGGGGTCCCCTCGCTCCTTTCCGCGCTCGGGCGGTTCGGCGTGCGGGGCACCTTCTTCCTCTCCTTCGGGCCGGACAACTCCGGGCAGGCGGTCTACCGGCTCCTCGGCAACCCCCGCTTCCTCTTCAAGATGGTCCGGACGAACGCGCCGGGGCTCTACGGCGTGCGGACCGCCCTCTACGGGACGATTCTCCCGGCCCCGATGATGGACCGGCTCCCCCGGAAAGACGCCTCCTGGATCCGGGAGTGGCTCGACCGGGGGCTGTCCGCCTACGCGGCGTGCCTGGGGCATCCGCCCCGCGCCTTCGGCGCGCCGGGGTGGGTGCTGACCGGAAAGGCGGTCGAGATCCTCTCGTCGTATCGCTGGGACTACCTGAGCTGCACGCGCGCCTCCGGGCCGTTTCTTCTGTCCGGCGCGGGGGTCCCGGAGATTCCGTCCGATCTTCCGTGCCTCGAGGAAGTCGGCGGGCCGGCGGGCGTCCCCAGGATCCTGGCGGCCCTTTCCGGGCCGGGGACTCACGTTCTGCCGGTGCATGCGGAGGTCGAGGGAGGCGCATGGCGGGAGGCGTTCGACGAAATCCTGGACGGCGCACGGGAGCGCGGTTATCGGATCGTGCCCCTTTCCGGCCTGGCCGCCCGGCTGCGGGAGCAGCCGCTTCCCGAGAGGCCGTTCCGGACGGCCCTCCTCAAGGGGCGCGCATTCCCCTGCGCGGTGTAGCTCCCCGCATTTTTTTCGAATTATTTGCGACGGGCCCGCTTGTCCCCGGTTAAAATAGAAAGATTCGCTGGGGAGGGGGGATCGTGAAGCTTCCGGAACTGAAGATCGGCAAACTGACGGCGCGCATCCCGATCGTCCAGGGGGGGATGTCGGTCCGCGTGTCGACCTCGTCGCTGGCCGCGGCGGTGGCGGACTGCGGCGGGATCGGGACGATCGGCGGCTCGGGGATCCCGATCGAGGAGCTTGCGGAGGACATCCGCCGGGCGAAGCGGATGACCCGGGGGATCATCGCCGTCAACATCATGTACGCGATCCGCAACTTCATGGAGACGGTCAAGGCGTCGATCGAGGCGGGGGTCGACATGATCGTCACCGGCGCCGGCTTCTCGCGCGACGTCTTCAAGGTCGGCAGGGAGCACGGGGTCCCCATCGTCTCCATCGTGTCGTCGCCCGGCTTCGGGAAGCTCGCCGAGAAGTGCGGGGCGGACGCGATCGTGGTCGAGGCGAAGGAAGCGGGGGGTCACCTGGGCACCGACAGGCCGTTGCGCGAGCTCTTCCCGGAGGTGCGCGAGGCGGTCCGGAACGTTCCCCTCATCGCGGCGGGGGGGATCACGGACGGATACGAGATCGCCGAGATGATGGGGAAGTACGGCGCCGACGGCGTCCAGATGGCGACGCGGTTCGTCCTGACGAAGGAGTGCGACGTGTCGGACGCCTTCAAGCAAGCGTATCTCGACGCGAAGAAGGAGGATATCGTCGTTTTCAGGTCGCCGGTCGGGCTTCCCGGCCGGGCGATCATGAACCGGTTCCTGCGGCGGTTCCTCGACGGCGAGCCGGTCTACGACGGGACCTGCAAGCGGAACTGCCTCAAGGAATGCTCCCACACCTTCTGCATCATCGACGAGCTCGACCTCTCGCGGGGGGGCGACGCGGAGAACGGGCTCGTGTTTTCCGGCGAGAACGTCTGGAAGATCAAGGACGTCCCGAGCGTCCGGGACCTCATCGAGCGTCTCCTTGCCCAGGCCGAGGACGCCTACGCCTCCGCGCTGCCCTGATCGGCGCGGACGAGTTCGAGGAAGCCGTCGAACAGTCCCGGCTCGAACCCGACCCCCGTCCCTGCACCGGGATCGCGAACGATCTCGCCCGGTCCGCGAGGGCGGGATGTCCCGGCCCGCACAATCCCGCCCAGCGGGATCCACGCGCCGGCTGAAGGACGAGTCGCTCGATCTCAGGCGGTGCTTTTCCCCCCGGCGGCGTTTCCAAGCCCTTCTTCGCCCTCTCCGTCCGGGCGCGGCCCCGCCGTGTCCGGGCCCCGCCGTTTTTCCCGCTCGGCCCGCTGGCTCTCCGTGACGTCGACGCCGATGGCGATGATCCCGCGCACGCCGCCCCGCGGGTCGCGGATCGCCTTGGCGTTCCACCGGACGAGCCGCTCCGCGCCGTCATGGCTGAGGAGCGGGGCGGTGAAACCCTCCAGCCCCGTTCCCGCGAAGATCCGCCGGAACCCGCCGAGGGCCGCCTCGCCACCGCCGGGCGGGGCCAGCAGGGCGCAGACCTCCTTCCCGACCGCCTCGGCGCTCTTGTAACCCGTGACCGCCTCGGCCGCGCGGTTGAAGAGCCGGATCCGTCCGTCGGGGTCGAGCTCGACGGCGAGCACGTTGGCATCCTCCACGACGGCGCGGAACTTCTCCTCGGATTCGGCGAGCGCCCGCCTCGCCTCGACGTGCCGCAGGACGAGGGACGCCTGGAGCGCATACGTTTCGAGCTCCTCCGTCGCCTCCGCGTCGAAGGCGTCGTGGGTGGGGGCGTAGACCGCCAAGGCCCCGATCGCCTTCCCCACCGCATGGAGAGGGAATGCCGCGACGGAACGGTACCCCTGGGCGAGGGCGATCTCCCGCCAAGGGGCGAACCGCCGGGAGCGGAAGATGTTCCGGACGATGTCGGGCTTCCCCGTCCGGATCGCGGTTCCCACGGGCCCCCGGCCGAGCGGGGTGTCGTCCCACCGCACGGAGACCTCCTTCAGATACCCTTTCCGGTCTCCCCAGCTCGCCGCCGGAATGACGGCGCCGTCGGGGTCGGCCATCCCGATCCAGCACATCCGGTAGCCGAGGGAGATGACTCCTTCGGTGATTCCCTTGAGGAGGGCCGGAAGCTCGGCGTGCGTAAGAAGCGAGGAGGCGGTCTTCTGGAGCCTCTTCAGCCGGATGGTCCGGCGGCGAAGGTCCCCAACCATGTCATGACGGGCCGCGAGGGTCGCCAGGATCCTCGCGAACTCGGCGGCGATCCCCTTCTCCGGGGCGCCGGCATGCGGGGGGAGGAAGAGATCGTTCTCGAGAAGCTTTCCGCAGTGGATGGCATAAGGGTGGTGGCGGAGCGCTTCCAGGTGGGACTCGGGGGGGAAATCCCGGATCCCGTGGAGGCACAGGCCGACGCCGCGGATCTCGGTCAGCAGGAGGTGGATCCGCCCGCAGAACCCGGCAACCTGCTCCCGCTTCGCCTTGCCGGCCCGCGAGGAGAGGTCCAGGACCGGGCGGAGACCCGCATAGCGTTCCGATTGCGCCTGCCGCGCGACGGATTGGATGAAGGCCAGGCCGGCATTCGGGTGAAACGGTCCCGACCCCCCGCTTTGCCCCCACGACGGAGCCGAGAGGACCGACCCCCGCGAGAGGGCGCTCCCGACGTCGATCCCGGCCGTGCGCAGCCCCGAGAGAATCTCTCCGGCCGCGCCGGCGTCGAGGCAGAGAAGGCATTTCTCTCCGCGCGACAGGCCGATCCGGAGGAAGGGAACGACGGCCGCGATCCGCTCCTCGCGATTGCGGTGAAAGAGCGCGGCGTGATCGGGGAAGGCGAGTTTGTCGAGCGACTCGGAGAGCGATTCGGCCATTGGTCGGTGAACCCCGTGAAGGAGTCTTGCCCGGGGCCTTCGAAACTCGCCATATGAATCCGAATTCGAGTATACACGATTTCCCGCGGAGCGGGAGGATATCAGGGAGCGCTCCCGCGGCCCGGCCGGCGGGGGAACACAAGGTGAAACAGGAGTGACGAAAAGGCGCACAGCCCCGCTGCCAGGGCGAAGCCCGCCGGGTAGCCGTTTTTTTCGATCACGGTTCCCAAGGTCGCCGCGGAGACGGCGAAGCCTCCGTAAATGCAGGTGTTGTAGCCGCCCATCGCCAGCCCCCGGACGCGCGTGTCGACCGATTCCGACAGGACGGCCCCGATCGCCGTGAAGGTGACCGCCATTGTTCCCCCGATGGCGAGGAATACGAAGTAAAGGGGGATCTCCCGGCGGACCTGCCCGACCAGGCCGATGGCGACGGCGAAGAGGAGGTTCCCGAAGAGGATGTACCGCTCGCGCCGCCTCGTGCGGTCCGCGAGGTGGCCGATCGGGATCCGCGCGATCGCGTTGGCGGCCGCCTGGCTGGAGAAGATGAGCCCCGTGTGGACGACGGAGATCCCCGCGTCACGGGCGTAGAGCGGGAAGAAGGCGTAGAGCGCCCCCCACGCGTAGGTGGAGAAGAAGGTGGCGGTCCAGCAGGCGACGACGGCCCGGTTCCGCGCGATCTCCCGGAAGTCGGCGGCGAACCCGGAGGACGCGGACCGCCCGATCGGCGGAGGCGCGGGCATTCGGGAAAACGCGGCGGTGACCGCGACCGCGGACAGCGCGGCGGAGACGAGGAAGGCGGTCCGGAATCCGGCGGCGGCCACCGCCCCCCCGAGGCCGGGGCCGATCGCCATGCCGAGGTAAAGCGCGGTGGTGAGCCAGCCGTAGGCCCGTCCCAGAAACGACGGGGGAGAGACGTCTCCGACGTACGACATCATGGCGGGGGAGAAGCAGGCCAGCCCGACCCCCGAGACGAGGTAGATCGCCCCCACCTCGATCGGCCGCCGGGCCAGGACGAGCAGGAGCGACGTCAGGCCGGAGAACGCCATCCCCGCGATGATGAGCCTGCGGCGTCCGAGGCGGTCCGAGACCAGCCCGAGCGGGATGGCCAACAGCATCGCGGAGAGCATGAATCCGGCGTTGATCATCCCCACATCGACGGTGGAGGCACCCAGCTCGCGGGCGAAGACGGGTACGAGGGGAACGCGCATGTAGGCCGCGAGATACTGCGCGAGCGTGAGCCCGCAGGCGATGAGGACGGGCGTAGGCGCCCCGAGGCCGCGTGCGGCGGCCCGGCGGCGTTCTTCCCGTTCGGCGGGGGAATGCGTCGGTCGATCCTCGCAATCGGTGAGTTGGTCGTTATATTACCTCGCTCCCGCCGGCGGGGGAATGGAACGGGGTCCGTTTGCAGGCTCCGGCCAAGGGAAACGGGGAACTGCTCCTGTTCCGGTAATCGGCTCCCCCTCTTTCGGGTTAGAACAGGCGACTGCCCGCCGGTCTGGGAATTAGATCCGATTCTCTTGGGGAAAATACGGGGTAATCGATCGCCCTGATAGGGACAGGAATTGTCGATCTATTGACAGGATCCGTTTTTCATGAAGATAATGAGCCATTAAATAAATCCTGGAGGAGATTTATGGATAAAAGAATTCTCGTGGAACTGACGGCAGAGATCGTCTCGGCCCACGCATCTGTCAATGAAATGAACAAGGAAGCGCTCCTCGATGAGATCCAGTCCGTGTATGCCAAGCTCAATTCCCTGGTCGGAACGGAAGGCGAGGCGGAAGGGGCGGCGGAAGAAAAGCCGGCGGTTTCCCTGAAAGCGGCCTTCAGGGCCGACAAGGTCTTTTGCATGGTCTGCGGGAAAGGGTTCACGACGTTGAAAAAGCACCTTGCGATCTCCCACAACCTGGCTCCGAAGGATTACCGGAAAAAGTTCAACATTCCCGCCAAGACCGCCCTCGTGGCGAAGAACTACTCGGAGGCGAAGAAGAAGATCGCCCAGAAGCTCGGACTGGCCCAGAAGCTGGCGGAGGGGCGCAAGAAGCGGGGCAAGTGACCGGCCCGTAAAGGCCGTCGGAAACGGGGCCCGGGGGACTGCTGCTCCTCCCGGGCTTTTTTGTCGAAAAATTTTTCGCTGGCCGCCGAATCGTTCAGGCAAAATAAGGATCTGAGCGTTCAAATTCCGTTTCGCATCACGACAACGTTGTCGGACGAAAGGAGGGAACGCGATGCCGTACGCCGCCAGGGATTTCGGACGCCTCATCGGGATGGAGGGGTTCAGCGAAACGCTCCTGAAAAACCACTTCACCCTGTACCAGGGCTACGTCACGAACACCAACAAGCTCCTCGACGCTCTCGGCGCGATGCTCAAGGAGGGAAAGACCGCCGCGCCGGAGTTCGCGGAACTCAAGCGCCGCCTGGGGTGGGAATTCAACGGGATGAGACTTCATGAGTTCTACTTCGAGAACCTGGGCGGCAAGGGGGGCCTCGACGCCGGGAGCGCCATGGGGAAGGCCCTCGCCGCGGAGTTCGGCACCGTCGGGAAGTGGGAGGAGGATTTCCGCGGCGCCGGCGCGATGCGCGGCATCGGCTGGGTCGTCCTCTACCAGGACCCGATCGGCAAGCGCCTCGTCAACCAGTGGATCAACGAGCACGACGGGGGGAACTACGCCGGGTGCGCCCCGATCCTCGTGATGGACGTCTTCGAGCACGCGTTCATGACCGATTACGGGCTGAAGCGGGCGGACTACATCGCCGCGTTCTTCAGGAACGTCGACTGGAAGGCGGCGCAGGCCCGGCTCAAGTAATCGCGCCGTTCATCCGGGTGTCGTCTCGCAAGGGCTGTTGACGGGGGAAAGCCGGCAATGGCCCTTTTCGTTTCGGGGAGAGGGGATCCGTGGACTATTACGCCCAGGGAAGCCTGGTGGCCGCCGTCGTGGCGCTGGCGATCGCCGTGTACCTGCGCGTGTGGGCCCGGGGCGACAAGGAGGCGTGCGCCTTCGCCTGGTTGTCGTTCCTCATCTTCCTGTGGTGCTTCCCCGAGTACCTTTGGAAGACGCTCGATTCCTCGTTCTGGCACCGGGTGAGCCTCGTCGGTGTGATCTTCATCCCCCCGTTCGCGCTCCGGTATTGCGGGATGGCGGTCCGGACCCGCCCGAAGTGGTTCTCCGCCGCCTTCGTCGCGGGGCTGTGGATCAGCGCGGCGTTCGGCGCGACGATCTTCTACGGCCGTGCCCTGGACTCGCCCTGGTGGAACGTGGCGGCGCTCCTCTACGTTTACCCGTACCTGGCGCTGGGGCTCCACATCATCGTCCGGCACGGCTTCCGGGCGGACCCTTCGTCCGTCGAGCGGAAGAAGTACCAGTTCCTGGTCGTGGGAGGCGGGATCGCGAGCCTCGTGGCGCCGCTCAACTTTCTGCCGGGGCTGGGGATCCCGTTCCCGCCCCTGGCGGCGTTCGCGCTGCTGCTTTTTTTCTACTTCATGGCGACGGGGATCCTCCACCTCCACTTCTTCGAGTTCCCGGACATCGTCGGGCGGGCGATCATCCTCGTCATCCAGGTGTTCGCCTTCGCCGTCGTCTTCGGCGTGCTGGAGATCGCCTCCGGCCGGAAGTTCTGGTTCCCCCTGGCCGGGACGTTCCTCGTCTCCTTCTTCATCCTGACCTTCTATCCGTACCTGATGCGGAAGCTGGGAGGGATCTCCTCGGACCTCTTCGTCCGCGAGTCGCGCCGGGTCCAGTCGCTCCTGTCCGACTGCGCCAAGAGGTTCGCCGAGTGCGGGTCGCTTCCGGAGATCGGCCGGGTCGTGGAGGAGGGGCTGGCGCAGGTCCCGTTCGTCATGAAGGCGGCTCTCTGGATCCGCCCGGAAGGGGGGACGGATGAGGGGATCGGCTCGCTCCCCGTCCGGACCGAGGAGTACCTGCGGGCGCACGCGCGGTTCGCGAAGCGGTACCCGGCGATCCGCTTCCTGGAGCACGGCGGATCCCGCGCGGGGCAGGTCGCCATCTGGGACGACACGTGGGACGCCTCGTTCCCGATCTTCCTCCGGGAGGCGCTGGCCGGGGTCGCCCTGTTCCGGTGGAAGGAGAAGACGCCGTCGATCCGGGAGATGGAGCTGCTCATCCCCTTCCTGTCGGGGATCGGGCTGGCGGTCGAGAACGTCCGGCAGAAGCAGAGGATCCAGCGCCGGGAACATTTCGCCACGGTGGGCGAGCTGGCGGCGGGCCTCGCGCACGAGGTCCGGACGCCGGCCGGGGTGATCAAGGGGGCGGCCCAGTACCTGTGCCGGGACGCCTCCCCCCGCGAGCGGGAATTCCTGGACATCATCGTCGAGGAGGCCGACCGGCTCAATGGCGTGGTCACCGAGTTTCTCGAGTACGCGCGGCCCGAGAACCGCGCCCCGCGGCCGGTCTTTCTCCGGGAGCCGGCCGAACGGGCGCTTTCGCGCCTGCGCCGCGAGAAGGGCGAGTCCCTCGAGAGGATCCATGTCAGCCTGCTGGGCGACGACCCGGGACCGCGCGTCGATGCCGATCCCTCCGAGATCGAGCGGGTCACCTTCAACCTCCTGTCGAACGCGGTCGAGGCGATGCCGGGCGGAGGAACGCTGACGGTCCGCCTCGGAACGTCCGGGGGCGAGGCGACGATGTCCGTGGAGGACACCGGCACGGGGATCCCGGAATCGGACCGGGCGCAGCTCTTCCGCCCCTTCTTCACGACGCGGGAGCGCGGGGTGGGGATGGGACTGGCGATCTGCCGCCGGATCGTCGAGGATAACGGGGGGAGCATCGCCGTGGAGAGCGTCCCCGGGCGGGGGAGCCGCTTCATGGTCCGGCTCCCGGCAGGAGGGAACGGGTGAAGGCGAGGGTCCTCGTCGCGGAGGATGACCGGAACCTGCGGCGCGTTCTGGGGGCGATGCTGTCCCGGGAGGGGTACGAGGTCGAGGAGGCGGTGGACGGGGCCGCCGCGCTCGATCGGCTCGCCGTCCGCCCGGCGGACGTCCTCGTCACGGACATCCGGATGCCCCGGGTCGACGGACTGATGCTTTTCCGCCGCTGCCGGGATCGGTACCCCGACCTGCCGGTGATCCTCGTCACCGCGTACGGGACGATCGGCGACGCCGTCGAGGCGATCCGCTCCGGGGCGTTCGACTACATCTCCAAGCCGTTCGACGAGGCGGAGCTGCTGCGGGTCGTGGGGAACGCCGCGCGGACGCGGCTGGCTGCGGAAAAGGAGGTGAGCGCCCCGCCGCGGGCGCAGGAGTGGTTCGGCATGGTGGGGAGCTCGCCGGCCTGGCTGGAAGTCCGCCGGACGGCCGAGAAGGCGGCCGCCTCCGCGATGCCGGTCCTGATCACCGGGGAGACCGGGACGGGGAAGGAGCTCGTCGCGCGGGCGATCCACCTTCTCTGCGGGAGGCGGGAGGGGGTCTTCATCAAGATCAACGGCGCGGCGATCCCGCCGACGCTTTGGGAGGCGGAGGTCTTCGGGTACGAAAAAGGGGCGTTCACCGGCGCGGCGACCTCGAAGCCGGGCCGGTTCGAGCTCGCGGATGGCGGGACCTTCTTCCTCGACGAGGTGGGCGAAGTCCCCCTCCCGATGCAGGGGAAGCTGCTCCGCGTCCTCCAGGACCGGCGGTTCGAGCGGGTCGGCGGCGTGAAGACGCTGACGGCCGACGTCCGGCTGATCTGCGCGTCGAACCGGGACATCCGGAGGGAGACGGAGCGGGGGAAGTTCCGGGAGGATCTCTTCTACCGGATCAATGGGATCCCCATCCACCTTCCGCCGCTTCGGGAACGCCGCGAGGACATCCTCTCCCTCGCCGAGTGCTTCCTGGCGCGGAGCCGGGAGGAGCCGGGGCGAAGCGGGGCCCCGAAGCGGCTCTCGCCCGAGTCGATCGCGATCATCGAGCGGTACCGCTGGCCGGGGAACATCCGGGAGCTGGAGAACGCGATCGGGCGGGCCGTGGCCCTCTCCGAGGGCGAGGAGATCACGCCGCCGGACCTGTGCCTGGCGCTCGAGGATGCGCCCGGCGATTCCGCCACCCCCGAGGAGGCGACCTTCCACGAGTCGGTCCGGGAGCACAAGCGGGCGATCATCCGCCGCGCGATCCGTAAGGCCGGGGGGAACAAGACGAAGGCGGCCGAGCTCCTCGGCCTCACCCCCACCTACCTGTTCCGCCTCATCCGGGTCCTGGGGATCGAATCGTAGGCGGGGATGCGCCGGCCCCGGCGTGTTCAGCCCTCGGCCCGGGCGAGATCGCGCTCCTCGGCGCGGGTGAGGGCGAGCAGCTCGTCGGGGGTCGTGACGAACATGTTGTTCGTTTCGCCGGCGGCCGGGTAGATCGTTTCGAACCGGCGCAGGGAGAGGTCCAGGTAGACCGGGATCCCGGGAGGAAGCGCCACCGGCGAGACGGCGCCGACCGCAAACCCGGTGTGGGCGACCACGTCCTCGGGGCCCGCCAGCCGCACCCGCCGTCCCCCGCGCAGCGCTTTCACCTTCTTGAAATCGACCCGCCTGTCCCCGGAGATGACGACGACCGCCGGGGCGTCGTCGACCAGGAGCAGGATCGTCTTGGCGATCTGGCCGACCGAAACGCCGAGCGTCTTCGCCGCCAGCTCCGAGTTGTGCGTCGACTCCTCGAACGAGTGGATCGCCTTGCCGAGCCCCCGGGCCTCGAAGAAGGCCCGGACCTCCTTTTCCCCGCGATCGGCCATGACGGCTCTCCGGCGACCTACCAGGCCTCGAATCGGAAATCCCGGTACTTCCGGATCATTCCGAAGTCGGTCGCATTGGACGTGATGAGCGTCGCACCGTGGCTCCTGGCCGTCAGGGCGATGAGCACGTCGAAATGAAGGTCTCTCAGCTTGCCGGGAGGGAACCCCTGATCCTCCCTCATCTTCGACAGGATGGCGCCCGACTCCAGCCAGTTCGATTCCATAGGGACCAGGATCGGGTGGTTCCTCGCCAGGGCGGCGACGAGGTCCCTGTCCTGCTTCGTCGTGGCGCCCCGCAGCAGCTCGGACAGGACGACGGATGAGCTCCGGACGATGCCGGCAAGGTCTCTCATCCGCTCCGCATGGCGGTTCGTCCTGAATTGATCGACGAGGACCGACGTGTCGAAGACGACGATCCTATTCCTCATGGGCCGCGAACGCGTGCTTCCCCCCGTGTTTCTTCATCAGCTCCTTGAATTTCTTGAGCGCCACGATCTCCTTGAGGGCGATGTGAACGGCTTCCGTCCTGCTCCTGGCCCCGAGGAGACGGGTCGCCTCGTCGGCCAGGCGGGTATCCAGGCGGATCGAGGTCATCTTGACGGCGGTGCGCACGGGTCTCCTCCGATATGTATATATGTAAGTCAGTTTTCATATATATGCCGGCCGAGGAGCCGCGGGCAAGGGGATTTTTCATGATCCGGGATGCGAGGCTGATAAAATAACGTTTCAAGCGTGATGGGGAGGTGTGGAATGATCGCGCAGGCGGAAGTCGCGGCGGTCGCGGCGGGCCTGGGCGGGTACGGCGAGAGCGGCCTCCTCGTGACGCCGGCGTTCGGTCCCGCCGTGCGGCTGGGCGGCGTGGTGACCGACGCGGACGTCGCCCCGGGGGACCCGCTCCCGCTGACGCCGTGCATTCACTGCCGCGCTTGCGTCGAGGCGTGCCCCACCGGGGCGCTGTCGGGCGGAGGACGGATCGACAAGAAGAAGTGCGGCGACCGGATCTTCGCCGGCGGGTTCCGCGCGTGGCGGGGCTTCCTCATGGATCTCGTCGAGGCCTCCCCGGAGGATCGGAGGGAGCTGCTCAAGAGCCGGCTTTCCCTGGAGCTCTGGCAGAACTTCATGACGGGGAACTACTATTACTGCTTCGCCTGCCAGGCGGAGTGCCCCGTCGGGAGGGGCTCCCGTGCCTGACCGGCGCGACGGGTTCCCCGCCGGGGCCGGCCCGCTCCTGGGGACGCTCCTCGACGCCCTTCCATCGGGCGTCCTCGCGATCGACCGGGACGCGACGATCATCGTCTTCAACGCCGCCGCCGCCCGAATCCTCGGGGTCCCGAAGGAACGGGCGCTCGGGGCGAAGCTCCTCGACATCGTCCCCAACTCCGGCCTCGTCAACGTCCTGCGGACCGGGGAGCCCGAGGTCGGGCGCCCGCAGGCGATCGGCGCCCGCACGGTCCTCACGAACCGCTCCCCGATCTTCCGGGGCGGCGCGCTGATCGGCGCCGTCTCGATCTTCCAGGACATCACGGAGATGGAGAAGATCTCGCGCGAGCTCGACTCGACCAAGGTCCTCGTGCAGACGCTCGAGGAGGTGCTCGCCGGCTCGGGGGAGTGGATGGTGGTCGTCGACGCGGGCGGCGTCATCACGATGATCAGCGAGGGGTACGCCGGGTTCCTCGGCACGTCGGTCGAGGGGGCGATCGGGAAGCGCGTCACCGAGGTCATCGACAATACGCGGATGCACGTCGTGGCGAGGACCGGCGTGGCCGAGATGGGGGAGCCGCAGACGATCCGCGGCCGGGAGGTGATCGTCAACCGGATCCCGCTGCGCGAGGGGAACCGGGTCGTCGGCGCGTACGGCCGCGTCGTCTTCAAGGACATGGAGCAGCTCCGGGACCTGGCGGCGAAGATGAACCTTCTCGAGTCGAAGGTCCGGTACTACGAGGATGAGCTCACCCACCTGCGCGGCGCGCGGTACACCTTCGCGAGCATCGTCGGCTCGGGGCCCGCCATCTCCGCCGCCAAGGAGGAGGCGCGCCGGGCCTCCCGGACGGATTCCACCGTCCTGCTGCGCGGTGAGACGGGGACGGGCAAGGAGCTCTTCGCCCACGCCATCCACGCGGCGGGGGCGCGGCGGAGCGGCCCCTTCATCAAGCTCAACTGCGCCGCCGTCCCCGCCGAGCTGCTCGAGTCGGAGCTGTTCGGCTACGAGGAGGGGGCGTTCACCGGCGCGAAGAAGGGGGGCAAGCCGGGCAAGTTCGAGATGGCCGAGGGGGGGACGTTCTTCCTCGACGAGATCGGCGACATGCCGCTCCCGATGCAGGCGAAGCTGCTTCGCGTCCTCCAGGAGAGGGAGCTGGAGCGGGTCGGCGGGACCTCCCCCCGCCGGGTCGACATCCGGATCATCGCCGCCACAGGGGGCAACATCGAGGAGCTCGTGGGCAAGGGGAAGTTCCGGGCCGACCTCTATTACCGGGTCAACGTGATCCCGCTCCGCATCCCGCCGCTGCGCGAGCGGCGGGAGGACATCCCGGAGATCTCGGAGCATGTCCTTTCGAGGCTGTCCGCGGATTCGGGCGAGCCGCGCAAGCGTCTCTCCCCGGAGGCGCTCGGGATTCTCGGCTCGTACTCCTGGCCGGGGAACGTCCGCGAGCTCCGGAACGTCCTGGAGCGGGCCGTGGCGATGGCGCACGCCGACGTCATCCTCCCGGAACACCTCCCGGCTCACCTCCTGCGCGCCGTGCCCGGCGCCCGGAAGGAGGTTTCGCCGGGATCGCTCGCCTCGGCCCGGGCCGAGGCGGAGCGCCTGGCGATCTTGGCCGCCCTTTCCGCAGCCGGCTGGAACAAGTCCCGTGCGGCGGGCCTCCTTAGGATCCACCGGGTCAAGTTGTACGAGAAAATGAAGCGGCACGGGATCCCGATCGATCGTATCAAAATAGATACATATACCAATTGAGATACATTATTGCCGAAGGCCGTAGGGCGAAATGGATTTCCCGGGTTTTCGAGTCTGCACCTGAAATAGCGTATCTTTTCAGGTACATCAATCTCCAAAACATTCGATTTTTGGATTTGTATTAAAAATGGCAATATATCTGTATTGTTATATGACAGAATAAAACAGCAGATCCTGTTTTCTTCGTCTGGCACCCCCCTTGCTGGATTCCCCTGGGTACGCGACCATCCCGAGGGCGGCATGTACAAAGTCGGCGACGCGGCGGAGATGACCAAGGTGATCAACGAGGAGGACGTCTTCCTCTTCGCCGGGATCACGGGGGACCGCAACCCGATCCACATCTCCAAGGAGTACGCGGCGAAGACCCGGTTCGGGGAGCGGATCGCCCACGGGATCCTGACCGCCGGCCTGCTCTCCGCCGTCATCGGGATGAAGCTGCCGGGCCCGGGATGCCTCTACGTTTCGCAGACGCTCAGTTTCCTGCGGCCCGTGAAGATCGGCGACGAGGTCACCGCGCGTATCGAAGTCGCCGAGGTCGTTTCGGAAAGGCGGCTCAGGCTGCGGACGCAATGTTTCAACCAGAGGAAGGAGATGGTCCTCGACGGGGAGGCGGTCATCGTCCCCCCGCGGAGGCGGGGAGCCGGAGAAGAGACCAAAAAGGAGGAGGGGCAATGAAGAAGGCGTTCTGGGCAGTGGCACTGGTGCTGGCGCTCGCCGTCCCGGCGGTCGCCGCGGACACGATCAAGCTGGGCGGCCTGTTCCCGTTGTCGGGGCGGGCGGCGGACCTGGGCATCACATGCAGACAGGGGGCGGAGCTCGCCGTCGAGGAGATCAACGCGAAGGGGGGCGTCCTCGGGAAGAAGATCGATCTCCTCGTGACGGACTCCAAGGCGAACGTCCAGGAAGCGACCTCCATCGCCAAGCGGTACATCCAGAAGGACCGGGTGAACATGCTGTTCGGCGTGGTGAGCTCGGCGGTGTCGCTCGCCATCGGGGAGATCGCCAGGCAGGAGAAGATCGTCTTCATGGACACGGTGGGCTCGACCGACACGCTGACGAAGGAGAAGTGGAACCGCTACACCTTCCGGTCCGGCACGTGCAACTCCCAGGAAGCCAACTCGCTGGCGCTGTACGCGGCGAAGAACAAGAAGCTCGTCAAGTTCTACAACATCGGCCCCGACTACGAGTACGGCCGGACGATGTGGGAGATCTTCAAGGCGAAGACCAAGGAACAGAACCCGAAGGCCGAGTTCATCGGGGAGCAGTGGCCCAAGCTCTTCATCCCGGACTACACTCCGTACATCAACGCCATCCTGGCCGCCAAGCCCGACGCGGTCTTCTGCACCCTCTGGGGCGGCGACCTCGTGGCCTTCATCAAGCAGGCCGAGCCGTACGGCCTCTTCAAGAAGATGAAGTGGATCATCGCCACCGGGGCGGACATCACCGTGGTCAGGCAGCTCGGGAAGGACATGCCCAAAGGAATCATCGCCGACCAGCGGTACTACTTCTTTTGGCCGAACACCGCGAGGA
Source organism: Deltaproteobacteria bacterium (assembly GCA_023488945.1). The sequence continues at coordinate 10,862 of JAMDBZ010000022.1, read as the reverse complement.
ACCGGGAATTCGTGAAGGCGTACCTGGCCAGGTACAAGGAGTACCCGAGCGCCTGGGCGGCGGAAGGGTATGACGGGATCCACTTCCTGGCCGAGGCGATCAAGAAGGCCGGGTCGACGGACACGGAGAAGGTCATCCACGCCCTCGAGGGGCTGACGCTCGACCTGCCGCGCGGCACGGCGACGCTGCGGAAGGAGGATCACCAGCTCTCGTGCGACTTCATGGTCGGGGAGACGACCTTCGTGAAGCAGTACCCGTTCGCGATCGTCGGGAAGACCCAGGTCTTCCCCGCCAGCAAGGTCCTCTACTCGATCGCGGAATGGAAGAAGGCGCAGGCGGCAAACAAGTAGGATCTTCGGCCGCAGGGGGGCCGCTCCACGGGGAGCGGCCCCCCTGCGCATGGACGCCCGGACACACCGCGTGACGGAACGAAAATGACCGGATTCCTCGACATCTCCTTCCTCGTCGTGCAGGTCACCAGCGCCCTGCGGCTGGCGGCGTTCCTCTTCCTCATCTCGTCGGGGCTGACCCTGGTGTTCGGGGTCCTCAACATCCTCAACTTCGCCCACGGCTCGCTCTACATGCTGGGGGCCTATTTCATCTACTGGATCACGCTCCAGCTCGCGGGGCCCGGCGGCTTCGTCCTGGCGCTCGTCGCGGCGCCGCTCGGCGTGGCGCTCATCGGCGTCCTGATCGAGATGGGCCTGCTGCGCCGGATCTACATCCAGGAGGAGATCTACCAGCTCCTTTTGACCTTCGCCCTCGTTCTCATGATCGACGACCTCGCCAGGTACGTCTTCGGCGGGGAGTTCAAGTCGATCGCCATGCCGGCGTCCCTCGACGGCTCGGTGACGATCCTGGGCGGGACCGTCCCGATCTACACGATCCTGGTCCTCGCTGCGGCGCCCGCCGTGGCCGTGATCCTCTGGTACCTCCTGTACAAGACCCGGACCGGCAAGATCGTGCGGGCCACCGCCTCCGACCGGGAGATGGCCGACGCGCTCGGGATCAATATGAAGGCGCTCTTCACTCTTGTCTTCGCCTTCGGGGCGGTCCTCGCCGGGTTCGGCGGGGCGCTTGCCGCGCCCGTCCGGACGGTGTTCCCCGGGGTGGGCACCGAGATCATCATCGAGTGCTTCGTCGTCGTGGTCATCGGGGGGCTGGGGAACCTGTGGGGGGCGCTCGTCGGGTCGCTGCTCATTGGGGCGCTCGAGACGATCGGGATCATCGTCTTCCCCGAGTTCGAGATGGCGTTCATCTACCTCCTGATGGTCGTCGTTCTCATCGTCCGCCCGTGGGGGCTCTTCGGCCGGCCGCTCAAGGTCAAGCCGCTCTCCGAGAAGAACCTGGGGATGGAGGCGCAGGAGATCTCGCCGGTCCACTTCTCGGCGCGCCCGTTCCTGTGGATCGTCCCCCTCGCCGTCCTGCTCCTAGTGCCGCTCTTCGCAGGCCGGTTCTACCAGTACCTCATGACCCAGGTCTTCGTGGCGGCGCTCATGGCGATCGCCTTCAACCTGCTCCTCGGGACCACGGGGCTCCTTTCGTTCGGGCAGGCCGCTTTCTACGGCGTGGGCGCCTACACCGTGGCGCTCCTGCTGACCAAGACGGGCGTCGGCACGCTTTCCGCCCTCCTGGCATCGATCGCGGCATCCGCGGTCGTCGCGGCCGTCATCGGCTTCTTCTGCGTCCGTCTGGCGGGCGTCCACTTCGCGATGCTCACCCTCGCCTTCGGCCAGCTCGTCTACACGGTCGCCTTCAAGTGGTACGGCTTCACCGGCGGGGACAACGGGATCCAGGGGATCCCCGTCCGGGAGATCTCCCTCGCGGGGATGTCCCTCGACATCGGCTCGACGGGGGGGATGTACTACTTCGCCCTCGCCGTCGCGGCGCTGTCGATCGCGCTCCTGCGGCGCGTCCGCTCCTCTCCGTTCGGCGCGGCCCTCAAGGCGATCCGGGAGAACGGACAGCGGGCGGCCTACCTCGGCGTCAACGTCAAGCTGTACCAGCTGCTGGCCTTTGTCGTCGCGGGGGCCTTCACGGGACTGGCCGGCGGGCTCTACGCCGTCGCCGAGAAGTCGATCTCCCCCGACATCATCCACTGGACCAAGTCGGCCGACCCGGTGCTGATGACCATCATCGGGGGGATCTACACCTTCGCGGGGCCCGCGATCGGCGCGATGGTTCTCATCGTCCTCAACTCCTACATCGTGGCATGGACCGAGTACTGGGCGCTCGTCCTGGGGCTCGTCCTGCTCCTGCTGGTCCTGCTGCTCCCCGGCGGGGTGACCGGCTTCTTCAACGAAAAGGCCCGGGGGGCGCTCACCCGGGGCGGGTGGATCAAGAGATGGGCATTCTCGAAGTCCGCGGCGTCGTGAAGTCGTTCGGGGGGCTGCGCGCCCTCCAGGACGTGTCGCTCGCCGTGGAGGAAGGGGAGATCCGCGCGATCATCGGGCCGAACGGCGCCGGGAAGTCGACGCTGTTCAACGTGATGACGGGACTGTTCGCTCCCGATTCCGGAGAGGTTGTCTTCGACGGGGAGCGGATCACCGGCCTTCCCCCGCACCGGATCATCCGGAAGGGAATCGGCCGGTCGTTCCAGATCACCAACATCTTCCCGCGGATGTCGGTCTTCGAGAACGTCCAGGTGGCCCTCTTTGCCCACCGCGGGACGAGCCGCAACCCGCTGGCGCTCGCCCGGAACCATCGGGACGTCGGGGAGGAAGCGATCGCCCTCCTCGATCAGGTGGGCCTGCTCGGCCAGATGGAGTCGTCGGCCTCCGTCCTGTCCCACGGGGACCAGAAGCGGCTCGAGATCGCCATCTCGCTCGCCTCCCGGCCCCGGCTCCTGATGCTCGACGAGCCGACCGCCGGGATGTCGCGCTTCGAGAGCCGGGAGACGGTCGCCCTCCTCCAGCGGATCGCGAAGGAGCAGGGCCTGACGCTCGTCTTCACCGAGCACGACATGGACATCGTCTTCGGCATCTCGGAGAGGATCACGGTGCTCCACCAGGGGGCGGTGATCGCCGACGGCGTCCCGGCGGAGATCAAGGCGGACCCGCAGGTGCGCAAGGCGTACCTCGGCGAGGAAATCGTGGCGTGAAAGAGGGGCCGATGGCGATTCTCGATCTCCGCGCGGTCAACACCTTCTACGGCCGCAGCCACATCCTGTTCGACGTGTCGCTGGCCGTCGGGAAGGGAGAGGTCGTGGCGCTCCTGGGCCGCAACGGGGCGGGGAAGAGCACGACTTTCCGGTCGATCATCGGTCTGACGCCTCCCCGGAGCGGCGAGATCCTGTTCCGGGAGGAGAGGATCGACGGCCTGCGCGCTTACCGGATCTGCCGGAAGGGGATCGGCTTCGTCCCGGAGGACCGGCGCTGCTTCCCGGACCTCACCGTTCGCGAGAACCTCGAAGTCGCGGCGCGGCGCGGGAAGGAGGTGCGGAACCCCTGGACGGTGGAGAAGCTCTTCGCCCTCTTCCCGCGCCTCGAGGAGCGGGAGAGGAACCTGGGGAGCCAGCTCTCGGGCGGCGAGCAGCAGATGCTCACGATCGCCCGGACGCTGATGACCAACCCGGAGGTGCTCCTCCTCGACGAGCCGTCCGAGGGGCTTGCCCCCCTCGTCGTGGCGCTCCTGGCGCAGATGATCCTCGAGATCCGGAAGGAGGGGGTGACGGTGCTCCTCGCCGAGCAGAACCTCCATTTCTGCGCCAAGGTGTCGGACCGCGGCTACGTGATCGACAAGGGATCGATCCGGTACGAGGGGACGATGTCCGATCTCCTGGCGGACGAGGACGTCAAGCGGAAGTACCTTGCCGTCTGAGGAGGAAGGGGTCCGATGAGCGGTTTCCGGGCGTTCGCGGAGGAGGCGTTGTCCCTCGCGTCCGTCCCGTTCAAGCCCGAGGCACTCTCCGGCGTCCGGGTCCTGGAGCTCGCCACGCGGATCTTCGGCCCGGCGGCCGCCGATTACCTGGGCGAGTTCGGCTGCGAGGTCATCAAGGTCGAGCTGCCGGGGCGCGGGGACCTCATGCGGTACGTCGCGCCGGAGGGGTTCTTCTGGCAGGACGTCTCGCCCGCCTTTCTCCCCCTCAACCGGAACAAGCTCCACGTGGGGATCGACGTGCACTACCCCGAGGGGAAGGAACTGTTCCTCCGTCTCGCGGAAAAATCGGACGTCGTCGTGGAGAACCTGCGCGCCGGGACGATGGACGAATGGGAGATCGGCTACCGGCAGATCTCGGCGCGCAACCCGCGGATCGTCTACGCGGCCAACTCGGGGTTCGGCCAGTGGGGTCCCTGCTCGAAGGGGCGCGCTTCATACGATGCCACGGCCCAGGCCGTCTCGGGGATGTCGGCGATCACCGGCTTCCCGGACCGCTCACCGCTCAAGGCCGGCTTCTGGGTCGGCGACTACACGGGATCGCTCTTCTCCACGATCGCCGTCCTGGCGGCGCTCTACGCGCGCCGACGGACCGGGGAGGGGCAGCTCATCGACCTCTCGCAGGCCGAGGCGGTGATCCGGACGCTCGACTGGACGTGGGCCTACGCGGGTCTTGCGGGGAAGGATCGGCAGCGGGCCGGCAACCGCGACGTCGCGCTCCCCCCTTCGGGGATCTATCGCTGCGCGGACGGGTTTGCGGCCATCTCGGCCCGCGACGAGGCGGAAGCCGCCGCGATCGCCGCGGTCGCCGGCGGGGCGGCGCCGGAGGCGGTCGAGGCGTTCGCTGCGTCCCGCGGCCGCGACGAGATCCTCCGGATCGCGGAGGAGTCGGGTTTCTCGGCCGCCCCCGTCGCCGGCGGGGCGGACCATTACCGGGACCCGCACCTCCGGGCGCGCGGGACGGTGTGGGAACTCGACGACCCGCTCTACGGGCGGATCGACGAGTACGGTCCCGTCCCCAAGCTCTCGGAGAGCCCCGGCCGGCTCAAGTGGACCGCGAAGCCGGTCGGGTACCACAACGAGAAGGTCTTCGGGGAGATCCTCGGGCTGTCGAGGGAGGAGATGGAGGACCTGGCGCGAAGGAAGGTGATCGGGACGTGGGCCGATGTCCCGGGCGCGCGCCCGCCGGGAAGAGCGGCGTCCGGCGGCGCCGCCCCCGCCGCCGGGGAGGGAAGGTCCCGATGACCGATTTCGCGGCCTGGGCGAAAGAGGCGACCGATCCGGGGCGCGCGGCGGGGAAGCCGGAGGCGCTTGCCGGGATCCGCGTGCTTGAATTCTGCCCGGGCCACTTCGGCGGGATGGTGGCCGCCTCGATCCTGGGGGAGTTCGGCGCGGAGGTGATCAAGGTGGAGCCGCCGGGGGGCGACCCGGCGCGCGCGTACGCCCCGGAAGGGATCACGGTCGCCGGGACGGGGCTGCCGTTCCTCTCCGAGGCGCGGAACCGGAAATTCGTCACGCTCGACCTGGCCCGTCCGGAGGGGCGCGCCCGCCTCCGAGAACTGGCGCGCCGCAGCGACGTCCTGGTCGCGACGGAGCCGCCGGAGCGCCTCGAGGAGCTCGGGATCGACTACCCGCGCCTCTCCGCCGATCGGCCCGGGCTCGTCTATCTCCTCCTGTCGACGTACGGCTCCTTCGGCCCCGACGCCGGCCGTCCCGTCAAGGACAGCGACATCCTGTGCCAGGCGCTCTCGGGGGCGCCCAACATCATCGGGGAGCCGGAAGGCGGCGGCCCGCCGCTTCCCCACCAGGTCCCGACGCGCCTCGGGAACTGGCACGCCTGGTTCGTCGTAGGGTTGTGGGGCGCCTTCGGGATCCTCGCCGCGCTCAACTTCCGCGCGGAGACCGGGAAGGGGCAGCTCGTGGACGTCTCGGGAGCCGAGGGGCTGATGAAGTTCGCGGACTACAACATCACCTGGATGCACACCGCCGGGAAGGCCAGGACGCGGATCGGGAACTACGATCCCGCCGTCTTCCCCTACACCTACATCCGGTGCAGGGACGGCTACGCCTTCATGGCGGCCTACAACGACGAGGCGTTCGAGTCGCTCATGACGATCATCGGCCGGCCCGAGCTTGCGAAGGACCCCCGCTTCAACGCCCCCGCCGCCCGCGTCCGGATGGAGAACGAGCGGGCGCTCCAGGCGATCCTCGAAGAATGGTCGCGGAACCTCACGGCGGACGAGATCCTCCGGGCGATCGAGGAGCACACATCGAAGAAGAGCGGTCCCGGCGCGGCGGTCGTGACGGGGCGGGTCAACCGTCCGCTCGAGACGCTCGCCGAGGAGAACTGGTGGCAGCGGGGCTGCTTCGTACGGGCTACGGATCCGGTCTACGGTCCGCTGCTGCTGGCCGCCCCGCCCTGGAAGATGAGCGGCACGCCGGCCCGGATCAAGTCGATCTGCCGTTCCCCCGGGGCCGACAACGACGAGGTCTTCGGGACGCTCCCGTAAAAACCAATCCCCCCGGGCGAGGTGGGGTCCCGGGGGGATCTTCCGGCCGCCCGCGAAGACGTTGGCGGGACATGCGGGCGTCGCGCGCCTCTTCGGGGAGAAGAGGCCATCCGCTGTTGACGACCGACGAGCCTTCTGCCCTTTTTATCGGTCTCCCGAAGAAAAACTTTAGGGAAAAACTGGTAGACTCAGAACGCGCCTTCCGGCCGAACGGGGAGGATTCGTGGAGATCTCCGCCATCCTGCGGGACCTGACGGTCGTCCTGGCCATCGCCACGGGCGTCGCGATCCTGTTCGGCAAGCTCCGCATCTCGGTGATCCCCGCCTTCCTGATCGCCGGGGCGATCCTGGGGCCCACGGCGGCCGGGCTCGTCTCGGAGCCGGCGATGGTGGATGTCCTGGCCGAGATCGGCGTGGCCATGTTCCTGTTCACGATCGGGCTCGACCTGTCGGTTTCGCGCCTCGGGAAGATGCCGCGGAAGATCCTGTGGGCCGGCGCCGCCCAGGTGTCTGCCACGGTTCTGTGCATCCTGGTCGTCCTGCTGATCGCGCGGGTGCCCGTTCCGGAGGCGCTTTTCATCGGGTTCGTCCTCTCCCTCTCCAGCACGGCGATCGTCCTCAAGGTCTACACCGACCGGATGGAGATGGACACCTCCCAGGGCCGGATCTCGCTCGGGGTCCTCGTCTTCCAGGACCTGGCGGCGATCCCGATGATGCTCCTCGTCCTCCCGCTGCGCCAGTGGGAGGCGGCGCAGGCGTCCGCCGTCCTCCCGACGCTTCTCAAGGCCGCGGCCGCCGTCGGGGGGCTGCTCTTGCTCGCCCGGTTCGCCATCCCCCGGCTCTTGCGCGAGGTCGTCAAGCTGAACAGCCGCGACGTCCTCGCGATGACCGTGCTGCTCGTGTGCCTCGGGACGGCGTTCGTCGCGCGGCAGATCGGGCTCTCCATCGGCATGGGGGCGTTCCTCGCGGGAATGGTGATCTCCGAGTCGGACTACGTCCACGAGATCGCGGCCCAGATCATGCCGTTCCGGGACGTCCTGATCGGCGTCGCCTTCATCGCCTTCGGGATGCTCCTCGACCTGCCGTTCGTCGGGCGGCACATCCCCCTGGTCCTCGCGGTCCTCGCGGGGGTCGCCCTGCTCAAGGCGCTCGCCTCCGGGGCGGCGATCCGCGCGCTCGGCTTCTCCTGGCGCGTGGCGGCGATTGCAGGCATCGGCATCGCGCAGATCGGCGAGTTCTCCTTCCTGCTTCTCTCGGAGGGATACCGGGAAGGGCTCATCGGTCCCGCGCAGTACCAGACGCTGCTCGCCGCGACGATCCTCACGATGACGGCGACGCCGTTCCTGATGGGGGCGGCGCCGGGGGCCGGGTGGCGCGTCGAGCGATGGATGAGCCGGTGGCGCGGTGTCCGGGAGGAGCCGGAAGACGACTCTCCCGCCGCGCCGCCGCTGGAGAACCACGTCATCATCTCCGGGTACGGGATGAACGGGAAGAACCTTGCCCGCGTCCTGCGCGCGACGCGGCTTCCGTACGTCGTCGTGGACCTGAACAACGTCCTCGTGCGGGAGGGGAAGGAGGCGGGGGAGCCGATGTTCTTCGGCGACGTCAACAGCCCCGGGATCCTGGAACGGGTCGGGATCCGGCGCGCCCGGATGCTCGTCCTGGCGATCTCCGACCCGATGGCGACGCGCCGCGCGGTGGCCGTCGCCCGGCACACCAACCCCGAGCTGTTCATCCTCGTGAGGACGCGGTACGTCGCCGACGTCGACGACCTGTTGTCCCTGGGCGCGAGCGCCGTGATCCCGGAGGAGTTCGAGACCTCGGTCGAGATCTTCGCGCGTGTCCTCGCGGAGTACCATGTTCCCGAGCACATCGTCCGGCAGCAGGAGGGGCTCATCCGGAGCGGCGCCTACAAGATCCTGCGGGAGCGGACGGCGCCGAGCTCGGGGGAGGTCCTCGCCGAGTTCGAGGAATTCCTCCGGAAGAAGGTGATCGAAGTCTTTTATGTTTCACCCGATTCGGGCTGGGCCGGGAGGCGCGTCGAGGAGCTGCCGGTCGGCGGAGAGACGGGGATCGTGCTTCTCTCCATTCTGCGGGGGGACCGGGCCCTCATCCAGCCGGACGGCGAGGAGATCCTCGCGGTGGGAGACAAGCTGGTCCTCTTCGGCGGCCATGCCCCGCTGGCCGCGGCGCTGACGGCGCTCATGCGCCCATCCCCTCCCGCCGGAGAAGGGGTCGGGCGCGCCTGATCCTCTCTCCGCGGGCGGTTCTCCCCCGCCGGCCCGCCCCTCCTTGATGCCGTTTCCCCCGTGGGATACTATCGAAGCGAGCACCCATTCCGCCCCGGGGGTTCCCGATGAGCCGCGTTCCTTCCGACCAGGCGAAGTACGAACGGGCCCTGCACAGGTATTTCCAGATCCCCGCGGGCGACCGGAAGACCAGGGACCGGGAGAAGATCCTCAGGTCCGTCGGCGTCGACAACCCCCAGGAGTTCCTGGGGATGCACATCCCGCTCTGGGAAGCCAAGGTCGACGAGCTCCTCGACCCCACCAGCACGGACATGCTCCCGATCAGCATCTCCCACTCTTACGTGAACTGGGTCCGCGGGGCGATCCGGCTCATTCCGGTGGAGGCGCGCGTCAGGATCTTCACCTCCAAGCTCAAGCCCACGGGTCTTAAAAAAGCGATCCTCGACCTCCTCCATAAAGTCTCGAAGGAGGCCCCCGGCGACTTCACGGTGACCTCCGTCGACCTCGTCGAGAAGGTCCACAAGGACACCCTCTTCACGGTCAGGGACGGCAACGGCCGCGACCACCACGTCTACCTCTCCCGCTTCGGATGCCTCGGGGAGTACATCTACGGCGGCCTCCCCGGGCTGGCCGGGCTGCCGGCCCTCCCGATCGTCTACCTGGTCACGCCCCAGGGGGAGGAGGTCCTCGTCAAGCCGAAGGAGGAGGGAGTCAACATCTTCCTGGACGAGGGGGTCACGGCGGCCCGTGTCCAGAGGGACGGGGAGTGGTGGGTCGAGGGGGCGGCGCGCCAGGATGCCCTCGGCGATTGCATCGGGACGGCGCTGCGCTACGGGCACTACGTGGCGACCCCCGACCGCAAGGTCGTGATGATCGACAACATCGAGCTGTTCCACCTCGACGAGACCGATGTCCGGATCTTCGAGCCGATCTACGAATTCCTTCCGAAGCGGGTCCATCCGGACGACCGGAGGAAGCGGGAGGCGCTCCACGACCGGCTGGAAGCGGTCTACGAGAAGGCGTACAAGGACCAGGGGAAGGTCCTGGCCAGGGAGTGGCCGGAGATCGAACGGTACCTGATCGAGATGCGCCGCCACATCCGGGCCTACTCGGACAACGTCTTCGAGTCGATCCTGTCCCAGGTCAAGGCCCGGGTGCTCGGGAAGCGATGAGGCGGCCGGCGGCGCTCCTCATCGCCGCGGTCGCCCTGTCCCTCGGCTCCTGCTCCGCCGTCTTCCAGGGGAGCGCTCCGCAACGGAACGGGACGCTCGAGGTCCCGGGACTCGCAGCCCCCGTCGAGATCGTCCGGGACGGCTACGGCATCCCCCACATCAGCGCGCGCAGCGATCACGACCTCTTCTTCGCGCAGGGGTTCGTCCACGCCCAGGATCGCCTTTTCCAGATGGACACGGAGCGGCGGGTGGCGCGGGGGGAGCTCGCCGAAGCCTTCGGTCCATCCGCTCTTCCGGCCGACCGGCTCTTCCGCCACCTCGGGTTCGCCGCGCGCGCGCCGGCGCTGTTCGCCTCCTGGCCGAAGCGGAGCCGCGAGATCGTGAGGGCGTACTGCGACGGCGCCAACGCGGCGATGGACGCGCTCTCGAACTGGCCGGCGGAGTTCCGGATCGCGCGCTACGCCCCGCGCCGGTTCACGCCGGAGGACGTGGCGGCCGTCTCCCTCCTGAAATCGTTCGGGCTGGCCCAGTGGGCGGAGGAGGTGACGCTCTACCGGATCGCCGGGCGGCTTCCCCGGGAGAAGGTCGAGGAGCTGATGCCGCGCGTCCCGCCGGATTCCCCGGTCGTCGTTCCGGGGACAGGGCCGGCGGCTGCCGCGAGGTGCTTCAATTCACAAATACGGTTGCATTCGAGCGCCGCTGCATCCGCTCCAGCGAAGTACGCGCTCCTTGCGCCGTACTCAACGGTACGGCTCAGTCGCGCGCCGAAGCAAGGCGCGGCGCATCGACGCTCTCGGTGCGACACCGTATTTATGAACTGGAGCACCAAGGCCACGGATCCGGTCCTCCTGCGCGAGGGGCTTGCGTCCCTGCGGGCCGTGCTGGGAGATCTCCCGCGCTCCGGCGGCTCGAACGCGTGGGTCGTGTCGGGCCGACCGGCTCTTCCGCCACCTCGGGTTCGCCGCGCGCGCGCCGGCGCTGTTCGCCTCCTGGCCGAAGCGGAGCCGCGAGATCGTGAGGGCGTACTGCGACGGCGCCAACGCGGCGATGGACGCG
>JAMDBZ010000073.1 GCA_023488945.1 Deltaproteobacteria bacterium | reverse complement strand
CGATGAGCGCCCCGGGGGCCGCCACGCTGTGCGGAACTTCAAGCCACTTCATCAGGCCGTAGGCAAGCGACGAGTTGAAGTAGACCTGGATCAGGATCGGGACGGCGATCAGGAGGATGTGGAACGACCGGGCGGTGATGTTGTCGGCCTGGAACGCGAAGATGCACACCAGCGTGGCCAGCAACGCGACGACCGTCACGGGGTGGAGGACCGACAGGAACTTCTCGAACCAGGCGCTCCCCTTGGCCCGGATCAGCCATGTCCTCGACACGACCCCGGCCGCCAGCGGGATCACGATGAAGAAGATGACCGCGTAGATGAGCACCATGAAAGGCACGGTCAGGGACGATGCGCCGCTGACGAGGAACTTCACGATCGGGGCGAACAGGACGAGCATGATGAGGTCGTTCACAGAGACCTGGACCAGGGTGTAGGCCGGGTCCCCGTCCGTCAGGTAGCTCCAGACGAAGACCATCGCCGTGCACGGCGCGGCCGCGAGGATGATCGTGCCGGCAAGGTACTGGTCCGCGAGTTCCGGCCCGATCCAGGGAAGGAAAACATGCTTGAAGAAAAGCCACCCGAAAAACGCCATCGAGAACGGCTTGACGAGCCAGTTGACGACGAGCGTGACGATGAGCCCCCTGGGGCGCTTCCGGACCCCGAGGATCGAGGTGAAGTCCACCTTGAGCATCATCGGGTAGATCATCAGCCAGATGAGCACCGCGATCGGGACGTTGATCTGGCTATCCGTGCCGAACTCCATCCCCCTCAGGACATCGACCGCGGCGGGAAACATCTTCCCGGCGAAGATGCCGATCCCCATGCAGAGGGCGACCCAGAGGCTCAGGTACCGCTCGAACACGTTGAGCCGCTTCGTGGCCGGCGCGGGTCCCTCCTCCATCGACGCCGCGGCGGCTCCCGCAGCCCCTTCCAGTTCCGTTTCGTCTCTCATTTCCCGAATTCCTCCCTGCGCCGGCGGCTCCGCCGCCGGCATTCGAACCTGTAACAAGGGCAATTCGAACCGTTCCGCCGCGACCCGAATCCGGTGGCCCGGCGTTCGGGACCCTGATCCTCCTTGTTCCCGCTTCCCCGAAACGGGTAGGATGGTGACGATGGGTATTATTCGCCCGGCGCGGTGCGATGTCAATTCGTTAATTGGCGAAGTGAAGGAAGTCACATGAGCCTGCGCGCCTACGAGGACGTCATGAAGGCCGTCGCCGACCCGACCCGGGTCCGGATCCTCAAGATCCTGGAAGGGGGAGAGTTGTGCGTCTGCCAGGTCATCGCGGTCATCGCCCTCGGCCAGTCCACGATCTCGAAGCACCTTTTCCTTCTGCGCGCCGCCGGGCTGATCAAGGACCGCCGGGACAGGAAGTGGATCCACTACTCCCTCGACGGCAAAAGCGAAAACCCTTACGCCGCGACCATGCTCCGGACTCTCCGGAAGTGGCTGAACGACGACCCGGTCATTCTGCAAGACCGCCGGATGGCGGCCCTGGCGAGGGACATCGGGCCGGTCGCAATCTGCGAGCGCGGCATGGCCCTTCCCGGCCGCAAGACCGCGCGGCGCCGTCCCCCATACGGCAGGGACACGTCCACCGGTCGATGAGGCGGAACTCGGGAAAGGGACCCGGGAGGATTCTTTTTTCGGGATGGAGCCCCCGCGAACAGGCGGCCGCCGGCTCCCACATCGCCTGACATACCACAGCCGGAGTCAGACCGCTTCGAAAATGCAGACAAGCACGTGATAGATCCCGGCGGCGATGAAGATGGGAATTGTTACTCCGGGAACTGCGGCCGGTGGCGGTGCTTCCGGCTCTCGCTCAGGTAGAAGAGGATCGGCACGGTCATCCGCGACAGGAGCAGCGAGGCCACCTCCCCCGCCATGAGCGAGATCGCCAGCCCCTGGAAGATCGGATCGAAGAGGATGACCGACGCCCCGACGATCACCGCCGCCGCGGTGAGGAGCATCGGACGGAAGCGCACCGCCCCCGCGTCGATGACCGCCTCGTCGAGCGGCATCCCCTGCTTGAGCCGCAGCTCGACGAAGTCGACGAGGATGATCGAGTTCCGCACGACGATCCCGGCGCCGGCGATGAAGCCGATCATGGAGGTCGCCGTGAAGAAGGCCCCCATGAGCCCGTGCGCGGGCAGGATCCCCACGAGCGAGAAGGGAATGGCGGCCATGATGGTGAGGGGCGTCCGGAACGACTGGAACCACCCCACCACCAGGATGTAGATCAGAACGAGCACCGCCGCGAAGGCGAGCCCCAGGTCCCGGAAGACCTCGTAGGTGATGTGCCACTCGCCGTCCCACTTCATCGCGTACTTCCCGGTCGTGAACGGCTGGCTCGCCACGTACCGCGCAAGCCGGTAGCCCCCGGGGAGCGTGAGCTTGTCCAGCGCCTTGTCGATCGCAAGGATCGCGTAGACCGGGCTCTCCACCTTCCCCGCCACGTCGCCGGTCACGTAGACCACGGGCATCAGGTTCTTGTGGTAGATACTCTTCTCGGCGGTCTCCTCCTCGACCCGCACGAGCTCGCCCAGCGGCACCAGGTTCCCCTGGCGGCCGATCACCTTGATCTGCTTCAGCCCCTCGATCTTCGACCGCTCGGCCCGGGGGAGCCGCAGCACGATCGGCACGTCCTCCTTTTCCCGCGGCCGGTGGAGGAGCCCCACGGCCGCGCCGTCCACGGCCAGGCGCAGCGTCGCGGCCACCTGCTCCGCCGAGACGCCGTGGAGGGCCGCCTTGACCTGGTCCACGGCGAAGCGGTATTTGGGCTGGTCGTCCTCCACGTACCAGTCGACGTCCACGACGCCCTCGGTCTTCTCGAAAATGGACTTGATCCGCCGCGCCACCTCGATCTGCCCGTTGTAGTCGGGGCCGTAGACCTCGGCCACCAGCGTCTGCAGGACCGGCGGCCCGGGAGGCACCTCGGCGACCTTGACCCGCGCCCCGTGCCTGGCCGCCACGGCCTGGATCGCCGGCCGGACCCGCCTGGCGATGTCGTGGCTCTGGGCGCTGCGCTTCCCCTTCGGGACCAGGTTCACCTGGATGTCGGCCACGGCAGGACCCCGGCGCAGGAAATAGTGGCGCACGAGGCCGTTGAAGTTGTAGGGCGAGGAGGTGCCCACGTACATCTGGTAATTCACGACCTCCGGGACGCGGGCCAGCGTCGTCCCGATCTCCCGCGTGACGGCTGCGGTCTCCTCCAGGGTCGACCCCTCGGGCATGTCGATCACGACCTGGAACTCGCTCTTGTTGTCGAAGGGAAGCATCTTGACCTTGACGAACCTGATCGCGACGAGCGAGGCCGATCCGAGCAGGAGCAGGACGACGAGGAGGAGGAAGCCGTACCGCCACGCCGGCCTGTGGAGGAGCCGGCCCATGGCTTTCCGGTAGAGGCGCGTGGTCCATCCCTCGTGGGCGTGCCCGGCCCCGCCTTCCCGGCGCAGGAGACGGACGCTCGCCCAGGGGGTGACGACGAAGGCCACGAGGAGCGAGAAGAGCATGGCCGCCGTCGCCCCCACCGGGATGGGCCGCATATAGGGGCCCATGAGTCCCCGCACGAACGCCATGGGGAGAATGGCGGCGATCACCGTGAAGGTCGCGAGGATCGTCGGATTCCCCACCTCGTCCACCGCCGCCACGGCGATCTCGGCCACGGACCGGCCGCGGTTTCCCGGGAGGCGGTAGTGCCGGACGATGTTCTCCACCACGACGATCGCGTCGTCCACCAGGATCCCGATGGAGAAGATGAGGGCGAACAGCGTCACGCGGTTGAGCGTGTAGCCGGTGAGGTAGAAAACGGCCATGGTGAGCGCGAGCGTGACGGGGATGGCGACGGCCACGATCCCCGACTCCCGGAGGCCCAGGGTGATCCCGATGAGGACCGACACCGAGAGGATGGCGATCATCATGTGGAGGAGGAGCTCGTTCGACTTCTCCGCCGCCGTTTCGCCGTAGTTCCGGGTCACGGTCAGGCGGACGTCGCCCGGGATCATCTTCCCCCGGACCGCCTCGACCTTCTCGATCACCTTGTCGGCGACCACGATCGCGTTGGTGCCCTTGCGCTTGGCCACCGAGAGGGTGACGGCCGGGGTGACGGCCGCGCCCTTCCCGCGGGCTGCCGGCCCCCGCCCGAAGAGCACGTAGTCGGCGGGCTCCTCCGGGCCGTCCGCGATCCTCGCCACGTCCCGCAGATAGACGGGCCGCCCACCGTACACCCCCACCACGACCTGGCCCACCTCCTCGGCGGTGTGCAGGAACCCTCCGGTGTCGACGAGGAACTCCCGGTTCCCGGAGGAGAAGCTCCCCGCCTGGAGCTGCCGGTTGGCCTGCTCGAGGACCGGGACGAGGGCCGCCGGCGCGACGCCGCGGGCCGCCATCCGCGCCGGGTCCAGGATCACCCGGACCTGGCGGCGCTGCCCGCCGATGACCTTGACCTCGGAGACGTCGGGGACCGACTTGACCTGGTCGTGGAGCTGGTCCGCGATCCGGCGGAGGATGAAGGGGTCGTACCGGTCGCTCTCGAGCGTCAGGGCGAGGATCGGCACATCGTCGATGGAGCGGGGCTTGACGAGGGGCCGGCTCGCACCGGGAGGAATGAGGTCGAAGTTGGCGAACATCTTCTGGTTCAGCCGGACGATGCTCTTCTCCTCGTCCTCTCCCACCCGGAACCGGACGATCGCCAGCGACCGGCCCGGCGACGAGGTGGAGTAAATGTACTCGACCCCCGGGATCTCCCAGAGGAGCTTCTCCATCGGCTTGGTGACCCGCTCCTCCACCTCCTTGGCCGAGGCCCCGGGCATCTGCACGAACACGTCGATCATGGGCACGACGATCTGCGGCTCCTCCTCCCGCGGCAGGAGGAGCACGGCGCCCACGCCGAGCAGGATCGACGCCAGGACGATCAGCGGCGTCAGCCGGGATTCGATGAAGGCGGACGCGATCCGGCCGGCGATCCCGCGCCCTTTTTCGCTCACTTGCGGACCTCCACGCGCGCCCCGTCGACCAGCCTCTCCAGCGCGCTCGTCGCCACCCGCGCGCCCGGCCCGATCCCGGAGAGGACCTCGACCCGGTCGCCGAACGCCTCCCCGGTCGTGACCATCGTGAGCCGCGCGACGTTGTCGGGCGTGACGAGGAACAGGCTGTCGTACCCGCCGGCGCGGGAGATCGCCCGCTTCGGGACGGAGAGGACCTCTGCCGTCCCGGCGGCGAACCGGACCCGGCCGAACATCCCGGTCCGCAGGCCGGGGGCGGAGATGCCCGCCTTCGCCGTGAAAGTGCGGCTCAACGGATCGATCGCCGGGACGATCTCCGAGACGCTCCCCGGAAAGGTCCGGCCCGGCACGGAGTCGAGGAGGATCTCGACCTTCGCGCCGGCCTTCACCGTCCCCAGGTAGCCTTCCGGGACGGACGCCTCGATCCGGTACCGCCGCGGGTCCTCGATCGTGAAGAGCGGAACGCCGGGAACGGCCATCGAGCCGGGGTCGATCCTCTTCTCGGTCACGACGCCGTCGAAGGGGGCGGTCACCTTCGTGTAGGAGAGCATCGCCCGCGCGGCCCGGGCCTGTCCCTTCATCTGGGCGATCTTCGCCTGGACCTGGGCGCGCCGCTCGAGCGCCCGCTCGTAATCCCGGGCGGCGACCGTCCGCTTCGCCTCGACCTCGTCGAACTCCTGCTGCGTGACGACCTTCTCCTCGTGGAGGGTCTTGAACCGGGCATACGTCTTCTCGGCAAGGACTTTCTGCGCCTCGGCCTGCGCCACGGCGGCGCCGGCTTCCGCCTTCGCTCCTTCCGCCTCGGCGACGGCCCCTTCCGCGGAGGAGACCTGCGCCGCGATCGGGGCGTCGTCGATGACCGCCAGGAGCGCTCCCCTGGCCACGCGGCTCCCCTCCGAGACGAGGACCTGCGTCACGCGCCCCATCGCCTGGGGCGCCACGGCGGCGATGGTCATCGCCCGCACGGTTCCCACCGCCTCGACCCGCCGCTCCCGCGCCGCCGGAATGATCGTCTCGACCTCAACCCCCGGCACGACGGGACCCTGACCATGTGCCGCCCCGGGTTTCTCCTGCTTCCCGCATCCGGCGGCCAGTCCCGCCACCGACACCAGGAGGAAAACCGCCAGGATGCCGGCCGCCGCGCCGGCGGAACCGCGCTCCCTCTTCGCCATCGTCCCGACCCCCTTCATCGGCCCTTCTCCGCCTTCTCCGCCTTCCCCGGCGGCGCTTCGCCCGCGGACCAGGAGAGCAGCGTCCCCGTGGCGTACTCGAGGTCCGCCCGCGCCCGGAGCAGGTCGTTTCCGGCCCGGACCCGGTCGGCCCGCGCCGCGTTGAGCGCCGACTGGGCGTCGAGCAGGTCGACCATCCGCGCCAACTGGTTCTCGTACCGGGCCTTGATGAGCCGCAACCCCTCCTCCGCCGATGCGGCCGCGGCCCGGGCGATCTCCGCCCGGCGTTCCGCCTCCTCGACGGCGAGGTGCGCCTGCGTCACCTCGAACGCCGCTTCGTTCCGCGCCCCCCGGAAATATTCCCGCGCCCGCCCCCCTTCGGCCTTCGCCTTCGCCACGGCGGCCTCGCGCCGCAGCCCGTCGAAAAGGTTCCACGAAAGCCCCACGCCGACCTTCCATGTGTGATTGTCCGGGGAGAGGACCCCGTCGCCCGCGTCGACCTGGTAAGCCCCCGTGAGGCCAACCGCCGGGAGGTAATCCGACTTCTGAAGATCGACATTGCTCCCCGCGTTGGCGACCCGCAGGGAAAACGCCTTGAGGTCCGCCCGGACCGAAGTCGCCCCGGCGATCCGCTCCTCCAGCGTTCCTCCGGCCGGGAACGGCGGCAGCGGCGCCGCGGCGTCCACGGAGGTCCCGCCCCTCTCCCCCATCGCCAGGGCGAGCCCATTCCGCGCGAGGGCGTGCCGGGCCTCCGCCGTCACCTTCGCGCTCTCGGCCTGCGCGAGGAACACCTTCGCCCGGAGGACGTCGGATGCCAGGCCCAGTCCCGCCTTCTCGAGGGTCTCGGCGACCCGGAGATGCTCCCGGGCGTCCTCGAGACTTTTTTCCGCCACGCCGAGGTACTCCTTCGCGGTCAGGACGTCGAGGTAGGCCGCGACGACCCGGTGGACCGTCTCCTCTTTCTTGCGAAGGAGGTCAAGACCCCGCGCGTCTGACTCCCGGCCCGCCATCCGGTACCCGAGCCAGGCCTTCGGCGCGAAGAGCGGCTGGGACAAGGTGATCGACGTGATGGAGTCGTTGATCGGCGGCGGCTTGTTGAAGTTGTCGACGTTCGCGAAGTCGGAGGCTGAAAGCCGCTCCTGGTTCATCTTGAAGGCGAACGCTTCGGCGGGCACGTTCGTCCGGACGAATTTCTCCTCGAAGGTGAGCGCCGGCAAGAGATACCCGCGCGCAGCAAAGGCGTCGCTCGCGGCCACCGCCCGGTCGAAGACGGCCGCCGACAGGCCCGGGTTGTTCCTGAGCGCCCGCGCGACCGCTGTGGGGAAGTCGACCGTCTCGATGGCGCCCGCCGCAGCCGTCTCGGCCGCAGCCACGGCGGCGGAGGAGGCAGCCGATGTCAAGAGCAGGACAAGGAGAACGGAAAGATCTCTGCGGGGAACGGAAACGCGTTTCGGTCCGGACATCGTCTTCTTCCTCTCGATGCGCCGGGCATCGCTCCCGGCGCAACACGACAAAGCGTCTGGTGCCCGAGAAGCAAGCAGGATGCCAATACGACCCGAAAAAGAGGAGCCGGTTAAATACTTTTGTCTTTACAATTGGTTAACAGCGTGGTGACTAAAAACCGAAAAGACCTCTCCAAATCAATGCAACGCGAGAAGAACGGAAAAGGACGAATCCCGCAACAAATTGTTGAACACCGAAACGGAATTTGAACGCTTAGTGCTGCACTTCATAATTACGGCGACGTATTTCATTTCGAGACCGCACCGAGAGCGTCGATGCGCCGCGTCCGGCAAGGCGCGCAACCGAGGCGTACCGTTGAGTACGGCGAGGGAGCGCAACGCAACCGGCGCGGATGCAGCGGCGCTCGAATGCAGCCGTAATTATGAAATGCAGCACTCAGCCGACCCAAGCTCACCCAATCTCCTGGCGACCGTTCGAAGGCCCGGAATACCCACCCGTTGCATGTTCTCCTCTGGCAGGCCGCGGCGGCGGCCATTGAAGGGGACTTGACGACCTTGCCCTCGAACGTTCAGGTTTTGTCGTCCTTCAACAGTCGCCCGTCCAACAGAAGCGGCTCCGGCGCCCCGATGATGAGCCGCTTCATGTCCCTGTGTGCCGGGTTGAGAAGGGAGTTGAGTTCCTGCGGCAGGACGGCCGACGGGACGGCAAGGACAGCCTGGCGGCATTCCCTGATCCACTCATCTCCGATTCTCTTCAATTCCGGAGGAGAAGGGTCATATTTTTGCCAACCTTTCGGCAAGACGCTCCGATCGATCCGTTTGACCCGGACGAAAGGAGGGATGTCAACGGGTATGGCGACGTAGCCGACTCCCGCCAATTCCTCCCGGTCGGCGTGGACAAAGGTTTCGAGCAGAGCCAGCGAGATGGTGGCGGACGTGTACACCATGGGGACGCCGGGAGAATTCCACCGCCCTCCTTCCCGCCTGGCTCCCTCACCGTCGAAGGCCCGGGCGGCGTGCCGTTTCTTGACGATGCGCCAGACCCGGATCGGGCCGCTCACCCGTAGACCCCGAATTCGACGCGTCCCAGGATCCTCTCGACTTCGAGCGTTCCGATATCCGTTTCAAGCGCCTGGAGCGGCGTGCGACCGCCGAGGGCGCGGTTTTGCTTGTGCAGCCAACGGCGGGCCTTCTCCTTGTCTTCGAACACATCCTCCGCCTGCGCGAAAATCCGCGCGAGGCGCGCCAGGCGGTCCGACTCCGCCGCGCTGAGCCGTTTCCCGGCCTTGCGTCTGGCGATCGTCCGCTGCGAGGAGGCCAGGAGGGCGACCAGTTCCGCGACGCTCACGGAGACTTGCTTCAAGACCGCCTCCACGGCGGCGTATGGCAGGCCCTTCCGGACCAGGTCGTCGAGCGCGGCCGGGGAGTCGACCTTCCTGCCGAGGATCCTGTCGCCGCCGAGCACCTCGGTGATCCTCAAGACATCTTCCATGCACCGCCCCTCCTTTCCCGGCGGATCATGCTATTTGCCGGAATTATAATGCCAAATGACATTCCCGTCAAGGTGCGTGACGGAAAATGTGCGTGACGGAAAAGGGCAGGTTCCCGGCCGGCCCGACGGGCGGAACCTCGGGGTTTCCTCGACGGTCGCGCGCCGGTCGATCACGCCGGTGTCGACGGCGGGAATGCCATCAATGCGCCGTCGAAACGGGAGGGGAAGCGAGCCCCTACTTCCCCCGGATGACCGCGATCGTGTAACGCTCGGTGGAGAGGACCCGCCGGGCGATGCGGTTGACGTCCTCCAGCCGGACCGCCTGCATCCGCTCCGGCGCCTTGAACGTCTCCTCGTACCCGACGCCGTAGAGCTCGTTGTACATCATGCTGTCGGCGTAGGCGGAGTTGCTCTGGAGGCCGATTTCGTAGGTCCCCACCATCCACTTCTTCGCCCGCTCGAACTCCTCCTCCGTGATCCCCTTCTCCCGGACCGCGGCGATCTCCTTCAGGGTGTCGGAGACCGCCACCTCCAGCTTGTCGCTGCTCGTCCCCATGTAGAAGGCGAAGAAGCCGGGGTCCACCTGCTCCGAGGAGAAGGAGGTCACCGCGTAGGCGAGCGACTTCTTGTCGCGCAGATTCGTGAAGAGCCGCCCGCCCTGGCCCGCCAGCGCGGATCCGAGCATGTCGAGGGCATACCGGTCCGGGTCGGTGAAGCGGACCCCCGAGTAGCCGATGACGAAGTGCGCCTGCTCCTTGTCCCGCCGCTCCTCGGCCCGGCGGATCCCCTCTCCCGGCGAAACCGGAATCGGCCCGATCGGTTTGTAATCCTCCCGCTGCGGCATGCCGCCGAAGGTCTTCCGGATCGCGTCGAGCGCCTCGGCCGTCCCGATGTCGCCGGAGACCGCGATCACGAGGTTCCGCGGGTCGGCCCACCGGGCGTAGTAGGCCCTCAGGTCGTCCGCCGAGACCTTCCCGACCGTCTCCTCGGTGCCCAGCGGGTTGCGGGCATACGGATGATCGACGTAATGCTGCGCGAGGAAGAGCAGGAAGACCGACTGGGTCAGCTCGTCCTTCTGGAGCCGGAGCCGCCCCAGGATCTCCTTCCTCTTCTTCTCGAGCTCGTCGGCCGGGAACGTGGGCGACAGGAGCGACTCCGCGAAGAGCCGCAAGCCCTGCTCGAAATCGCGCCGCATGAACTTGCCGCGCAGATTGAGCGAGTTCCGGCCGGCGCTTCCGCCCAGCTCCCCGGCCATGTCCTCGACCGCTTCCGCGATCTCCCGCGCGCTCCGCGTCTTCGTCCCCTTCGTGAGCATCTCGGCGGTCAAGATCGAGATCCCGGTCTTGTCGGGCGCCTCCGCCCGAAGGCCCCCCAGGAATCCGGCCTCCACGGCCACCACGGGGACGGCGTGGTTCTCCCGGACGATCACCCGGATGCCGTTGGACAGCACCTCCTTGCGGACCGCCTCCTTCTCCCCGGGAGCCGCCACGGCAGCCCGCGCCGTCGCCTCCCGGTACGCCTCCGCGGCAATCCGGGCGATCTCTTCTTGCGGGATGAGGGCCGCCTCACCCGGCGGGACGACGGCCGCGATATCGAGCGTCTCCGGCCGGAGGTACTTCTTCGCCACGGCGACGATGTCGTCCGCCGTCACGGCGCGGATCTTCCGGAGGTACTCCCGCTCGAAGCCCGCGTCGCCCAGCGCCGTCTCGAAAAACCCGACGTGGCGCGCAAGCGATCCCTGCGACTCCAGGGAGTAAAGGAATTCGCTCTCCGTCTGCGTCTTGGCCCGCGCGAGCTCATTCCCCTCCGGAGGCGCGGCGGTCATCCGGAACGTCTGGACGAGGATCTCCCGCAGCGCCTCGGCCGCCTTCTTCGGCGATCCCGTGGCCCCGATGATGAGGAGCCCCGGATCCTTCGGCGTGTAGGAGTAGGCGCCGACCGAGTCGACCAGGCCGCGCGTGTCCTTCACCTCGTGGTAAAGCCGCGAGGTCTGCCCGTTCCCCAGGATGGAGGAGAGCAGGTCCCAGGCGAAGACGTCCTTGTCCCGCATGGAGGGGCCGGGGAAACCGATATCAAGGTACGCCCGTTTCGCATCGCGTTCCTTGACCGTCGCGCGCACCCCGTCCTGCGGCGGCTCGGCGGGCATCACAGTGCGGGGGACCTCGCGGAGCTTCAAGGGCAGGAACGTCTTCTCGACAAGGGGGCGCGCCGCCGCGGGATCCACGTCCCCCGCGATCACGAGCACCATGTTCCCGGGCTGGTAATACTTCGTGAAATAGGCGACGAGGTCCTCCCGGGTGGTCTTCCGGATCGTGTCGGCGTAGCCGATCACCGGGCGCCCGTACGGGTGGACGCGGAACGCCTCCCGGAACAGCGCCTTGGAGGCGACCCGGTCGGGGTCGTCCTCGTTCATCCGGAGCTCTTCGAGGATCACCTCCTTCTCCCGCGCCAGCTCGTTCGCGTCGAAGACCGAGTTGTCGAGCGTGTCGGCGAGGATGTCGAGCGCCTGCGCGAGGTACCGGTTCGAGATCGTGATGTGGTAGACGGTCTGGTCGAAGCTCGTGTAGGCGTTGATCTCGCCGCCCAGCGACTCCACCTCGCGGGCGATCTGCCCGGGCCCGCGCCGCTTCGTCCCCTTGAACGCCATGTGCTCGAGGATGTGGGACATCCCGGCCAGCGCCTCCGGCTCCGTCGTGCTCCCCGCCTTGACCCAGACCTGGACCGCCACGACGGGCGAGGAGTGGTTCTCCCGGATCACGACCGTGAGCCCGTTCGCGAGCGTATATTTCTCGATCAACGCCTTCCCCTCCCGCGCAGGGGTCGCCCCCGCTACCGCTGCGGCACCCAACAGGAATGCCGCGATGACCGCCGCCACCGTGTTCCGGGCCATGTCGCTCTCCGAATCAGGAACCGTCCCGGTCCCTGTCACCGGGAGGGATGCAGCGAGGCGAGGCGAAGTTCCCTCCCGACGGACCGCGGGTCATTATAGCAATATGGGGGACAACGCCCGTCATTATTGTTCTCCACCCGCTTTCCGGTTACTGTAATCCGTAAGAAACCGGAATGATTCCGAAGGAGGATCCCATGGGGCGGACGCAAAGGACTCCCGAAAAACGTGCCGCAACGCCTGGGAGGAAAACCGCCACGGGCCGGAAAGGGAAGCCGCCGGCCGGGGAGCCGCCCCGGAAGGAGCTGACGGCCCGGGCCATGGCGGGGGACGAGGAGGCGTTCCTGGCCCTCGCCCGCTTTCACTCGACGTTCAATCCGCTTCCCCTCACGCGCGAGCTCCTCCTGGCCTCGGGCCTGGAAGAGGAGGCCCGCGCGCGCCTGCTGGGCCGCCTTCAGAGGAAGGAGGACCGGCTCATGCTCCCGTTCCCCGGAGTCAACATGATGTTCTGGGGGGAGGAGTGGGTCCAGGAAACCCTGGGCCGGTTCCTCTGGGTGAAGCGGGGGCGCCGGCAGACGCCGAACGAGGCGTTCCTCGAAAAGCTCTGGGACGCCACCCGCGAGGGGGCGGCGCTCCAGCTCCGGATCTACAGGAAGGCCCGCGTCACGCCGTCGGAATGGGTCCGGGTGAAATATCCCCACTTCGCCAACCTGGGCCTGACCGACGTCCAGATGCTCAAGATTGCGCGGGCGGAAGGGTGCCGGTTCGAGGAGGCCGCGTTCCTGCGGGCGATCCGGAAGCTCTACCCGAAGAGCGACTCCTGGAAGGATCAAGCACGGCGCCACGCGGCCGGGCCGGAACCGTCGTGAGGAACGGGATGAGGGCGATCCGCACGCCGGGCATCGCCGCGCCGCTCCCGCCGAGCTTCCCGCGAGCTTCGCGGCGCGGGGGAGGCCGGGTCGGACCGCCGATGTCCCGAAGGATCTACTTCTTGATGCCGAGCAGCTCCACGTCGAAGATGAGCGTCGCGTTGGGGCCGATGTCTCGGCCCGCCCCCCGCGCGCCGTACGCCAACCCGGGCGGGATGAAGAGCTGCCACTTGGAGCCGACCTTCATCCGCTTGAGCGCCGCGGTCCACCCGGGGATCACGCCCTTGACCGGGAAGGTCGCCGTCTGTCCCCGCTTGTAGGAGCTGTCGAACTCGGTCCCGTCGATGAGCGTCCCGCGGTAGTTCGTCTCGACGACATCGTTGTCCGTGGGGACGGGGCCGGCGCCTTCCTTGACCACCTTGTACTGGAGGCCGCTCGGCAGCGTGACGACCCCTTCCTTCTTTTTGTTCTCCGCCAGGAACACCTCGCCGTCCTTCTTGTTCTTCTCCGCGAGAGCTTTCATGCGCTCCTCCGCCTTCGCCATCAGGTCCTTCTGCAGGGCCATGAGCGTGTCGCGCGCCTCCTGGTCGGTGAGCAAGGTCTTTCCGCCGGAGACGACGTCCCGGACCCCCTTGGCGATGAGGTCCGGATCGACCTCGACCGACTGCCGCTTCAGGCTGTTCCCGATATCCATGCCGATTGCATAGCTCCTCTTCGCCTTCTGGTCCTTGAGCACCGGCGCAGCCGCCGCGCACGCCAGTCCGGCCCACAGCACTAGCGCGACAGCCGCGACCCATCTCCACGTCTTCATAAGGAACGCCTCCCGTCGGAATTCGTAACAAACGGATAGGGGATGATAACACCGGGGCCCCCTTTCGCAAAAGATCCCGACACGCCGGAAGGGAAACGGTATAATGCCCATCCGGCACCCGCCGGCGGCGTCCACCCGCACGCTCTCGACGGGACAGGACTCTCCAGGGATGGAATCAGCATGAGGTTTTTATTGGAATCGATCGCGCGCAGAAGGCGGGTCCCGGCCGAGGCCCTCTTTCCCGAATCGGCGTTCCGAGACGCCGAGGCCGAGGCGAGCCGGTTTCGGGCAGCTCTCGAATCGGCCCGCGCCGTCTACGGTTCACTCCGCGACCGCCCGGAGCATGCGGAGTTCGTCCATCCCGACTGGACACGCAACATCCGGGACATTGAAAGGTATTTCGTCCATGGCTTCGGAACGGACTTTCTCGAAAACCCCGTGATCAACGGCACGATGGTCTTCACGGACCGGACCGCGCACGAGGCGGAGTGGCAGGCAGTCTGCGCGTGGCGGAGCCCCGACCGGCTGGCGAGAGCGGCGGCCGGCGGCCTCAGCGCTCCGCTCATCGCGGGACGATTGCGGAGAATGACAGCCATCAACTCCGTCCATCACCTCCACCACCTGGTGCGGTTCGAGAATTTCTCCGGGTTGCGGATCGAGGATACCCGGTCGGTCCTGGAGTTCGGGGGCGGTTACGGCAACCTGGCGCGGATCTTTCACAATCTTGCGACCGGCGTCCGCTGCACGATCATCGATCTCCCGCTCTTTTCCTGCATCCAGTACGTCTTCCTTTGCGCCACAGTCGGCCCGGACCGCGTCCGCCTGGCCGGCGACGGCCACACGGGAGGCGAGGAAGCGTCGGTCACGCTGGTCCCCCTGCCCTTGATGGACAAGATCGAGGGATCGTTCGACCTCTTCGTCAGCACCTGGGCCCTCAGCGAGAGCACGCCGCACGCATACGCGTACACAAAGGAAAGGGACTGGTTCGGAGCCGACGGGATCCTCCTGGCGTTCAATCGCTGCTGGATATCGTGGGAGAACGGCGAAGCGGAAAAATCCCTGGAGTTGTCGGGCCGTCGCGTCAATGTCGAACCCATCCCATTCCTCCCGGGAAGCTGCTACCTGTTCGCAGAGACGAGGCGCTGACCGGGGGTCGTCTCGGGCCCTCGCGGAAACGGACGCATTCTCCGGCGAGGGACCCGGGGGGGATCCGAGATAGCCGTTCGGACCGAGGACCGTCAAGGATCGCGCGGCCAAGAGGGATCGTGGAGAAGGACAGGAAGATTTTGGTCACCGGCGGTACGGGAATGGTCGGCTCCGCCCTGCTTCGGGCGCTGGGGGCCAGAGGGTACCGCAACGTCCTGAGCCCCTCCCGGCGGGAACTGGACCTGAAGGACGGGGTAGTCGTGGATGGCTATTTCGAGAAACATCGTCCCCAGCATGTCTTCATGATCGCGGCGAAAGTCGGAGGGATCGCGGCGAACATCGCGGATCCCGTCGGGTTTCTTGTCGATAATCTGCGGATCCAGATCAACCTCTTCGAGGCCTGCCGGAAATACGGAACGATCAAGAACCTTTTCCTCGGGAGCTCCTGCGTTTACCCCCGGGAGTGCCCGCAGCCGATGCGCGAGGAATTCCTCCTGACCGGCCCGCTCGAGCCGACCAACGAAGGGTACGCTCTGGCGAAGATCGCGGGCCTGAAGATGGCCTCGTACTACCGGCGCCAGCACGGGATGGCGACGATCTGCCCGATGCCGTGCAACATCTACGGGACCAACGACCACTACGACCTCCAACGGTCGCACGTCCTGACGGCCCTTGTGAAACGGTTCGTCGACGCGGCGGAGGAAGGAACGGAGAACGTGACGTTGTGGGGGACGGGGCGGCCCCGACGGGAATTCATCCACGTCGACGACGTGGCCGATGCGATGCTGCACCTCATGGAGCGGTATGACGACCCGGAGATCATCAATGTCGGGACGGGAGAGGATCTCAGCATCGGGAAGCTCGCAGATCTCGTGTCGGAAATGGCGGGATACCGGGGGAAGATCGAGTGGGACTCGTCCCGTCCGGACGGAATGCCCCGGAAATGCCTCGACGTCGCCCGGCTTAGCCGGTCGGGGTTCCACCCGAAGATCGGGTTGCGTGAGGGAATCCGGCGTACGATCGAAGAGTACCGGACGATCCGCCGTCAGGGGGGAACCGGATGAACATCGAACTGACCCGGAAACTCCAGGGAGCCATCGAACTCCTCCTCGAGTCGGCCAGCCGGATCAACGAGGCCAAGCCCCAAAGG
The DNA here is from genome assembly GCA_023488945.1 of Deltaproteobacteria bacterium. The sequence goes on along the minus strand of JAMDBZ010000073.1, from coordinate 14,171 downwards.
TACTGGTACCCGCTCAGCATGGCCGCGTACGGCGCCGAAGAGATCATCGAGGCGCTCGACTCCATGTGCAATTTCCGGACGACCATGTGGGAGAAGACGCGCATGTTCGAGGGGCTCTTCGCGCAATTCCAGGGATCCCCCCACGCGATCATGGTCAACAGCGGGTCCTCTGCGGACCTTCTTCTGTCGTTCCTCCTCGTCAGCCCGCCGGACGGCATTCTCCGGCCCGGCGACACCGTCCTGGTCCCGGCTGTCACATGGCCCACGCACATCTGGTCGATCCTCATGGCGGGCCTCAATGTCCGGCTCGTCGATGTCGATCCCGAGACGCTGAACCTGTCGCTGGAGGACCTGGAGCGAAAGGCGAAACCGCCGGCCAAGGCGCTCTTCCTGGTCCACATCATGGGGAACCCGTGCCCGATGGACTCCGTCCTGGAGATCGCCCGATCGAGGAACCTGGTCCTGCTCGAGGACTGCTGCGAGGCCCTGGGATCGGAGTGGAACGGCCGCAAGGTGGGGACCTTCGGGCTGGGTTCGAGCTTCTCGTTCTTCTTTTCCCATCACATGACGACGATGGAGGGGGGGATGATCACAGTCGGCGACCCCCTCCTCGCGGACCGGCTCCGCGTGCTCCGGGCCCACGGGTGGCTGAGGAACGTCGACTCCGCGGATTTCGCGTCGCTCGCGGGCTACGATGTGGACCCCCGCTACGCGTTCGTGGGATGGGGTTTCAACGTCCGCCCGACCGAGCTCCAAGCCGGCTTCGGCCTGTGCCAGATCGAGAAGCTGCCGCGGTTCAATGAACGACGCGTATCCCTCGGTGAGCGGTTCTACTCCTTCGTCGAAGGGTGCGAATTCCTGCGGAAGCCGCGCGTGGCGCCCGGCGCGAAATCCGTCTGGATGGCCCTTCCGGTTCTCGTCGACCGGGGGGCCCCATTCCGGCGCGGCGACCTCACCTTGTATCTCGAGGAGGCCGGGGTCGAGACGCGGCCCATCGTGACCGGGAACATCGCCCGGCAGCCGGCGGCGAAGATGTTCCCCGCGTTCCGGGAAGGGAGCTGCCCCGGCGCGGACATCGTGCACGAGCAGGGCTTTTATCTCGGCCTGTCCCCTTTGACGGCCGATCAGGATATGGACCGTCTGATCGAGCTCCTGGCGGATTTCGTGAAGCGGTACTGACGCCGCGGGGGAATGGCGCGCAACGAGCATAGGGGTTACCGGAACGTCCTCGTCATCCAGCTGGGCGACATCGGGGACGTCGTCCTCGCAACCCCGACCTTTCGCGCCCTGAAGACGAGGCATCCCGACGCCAGGATCTCGGCGCTTGTCCGCCGGCCGTACGGGTCTCTGCTGTCGGCGGATCCCCATCTTCACGAGGTCCTCGAGGCGGGAAAGGGACGCGGCAAGCTGGCCGAGCTGGGACGGGAAAACCTCCGTCTATTCCGGCACCTGCGTGGAGCGCGATACGACCTTGTCATCGACCTGCGAACCGGCGACCGCGGGGCCCTGCTGGCCCTCCTGACGGGGGCCTCCGAGAAGGTCGCCTACCGGGGCGACGGGGCACGCTGGCGCCGCTTCATCTTCGACAGGCTGATCCCCGAACTGGTGCCGGCGCCTCCGCCGGCCCACCCCGGCGGCGACCAGTCCCTCCGCATCCTGCGGGCCATCGGAATCGGGGCGGAGGACTCCACCCCGCGGCTGTACATTTCCCCGGACGACGCCGCGCGCGTTCGGCGGATCCTGTCGGAGATCGGCCTCCGGGACGGCGACAGGTGGGTCACGATCAATCCGTTCTCACGATGGAAGTACAAGGAATGGGGCTACGGGAAATGGGGGGAGATGATCGACCGGCTCTGGGAGGGGCGCCGGATTCGGTCGTTGCTCATCGGGTCCGCGGACGAAGGAACCGCGGCCGAGGAGATCATCGGGCCGCGCCGCGGTCGCGCTTTCCACGTCGCCGGCAGGACCACGCTCGGGGAGCTCGCCGCCCTGTTGTCCATGAGCACCCTCCACGCGGGCGTCGACAGCGCGGCCCCGCACATCGCCGCCGCCGTCGGCACCGCAACCGTCACGATCTTCGGGCCGTCGGACTGGAGGTCCTGGACGGTCGTCGACGCCCGGCACCGGATCGTCGCGCCGGAGATGCCGTGCCTCCCCTGCCATCGAAAGGGGTGCGACGGGACGGAGCGGTCCCTGTGCCTCGAGGAGCTGGAAGCGGAGCGGGTTGTCCGGACGGCGTTCGAAGTCCTGGACGCGGCGGGCGGGGCGGGGCGGATCTAGGCGATCACCCCCATCAGCCGGAATACCCGCTCGAAGCGCATCTCCCAGGTGTGCTCGCGGATCGCACGGGCATGGCCGGCGCGCCGGATCGCCTCCGCTTCCTCCGGGCGGTCCAGCAGCCACCGGATCTTCGACACGAGGTCGTCGAAGCCGGAATAGGTCACGATCTCCTTCCCGATATCGAAGACGTCCGCCAACTCGTCGTGGTGTTCCGTGAGGTAGAGTCCGCCGCTCATGGGCACCTCGAAATCCCTCCCCTTGAGGTGGTATGTGTCCTTGTAGCCCGCGATGCCGCCGAAGCCCAGGTTGATCCGGCTGCGGGAGTAGGTTCGGACCATTTCCTCCGTCGGAAGCGGCCCGTTCGGCCAGCCGCGGCCGAACGCCTCAACGCCGATCCCGGCACGGCGCAGGCGGGCGACGACCTCGGGGCGGTTGCCGTGGCACATCCCCACGAACGAGACGTCGAACTCCTTCGGGACGTGGTATGGCCGGTGGAGTTCGGGGTTGGCCCCTTCCGGGAGATAGACGGGGACCGCCCCTTCCACGACGTACTTCTCCAGGGCGTTCCGAGTGCTCGTCCAACAGAGGTCGAAGTGCCGGCAGATGTCGCGCGCGCCCATCGCTGTCCTTCCCCGGACTCTCCCGACGAACGATTCCGTGTCGTTGAGCGCCAGGTTGACCATCGGGACGCCCAGGGCGGACATCGCCTCGACCGTCGCGGGATCGACGATCTCGCCGGACAGATAGGCAAAGACGGCATGCAGCGGGCCCTCGCGGACGGCGTGGCCGAGAATATCCAATAGATCCCGGTTCATCGCCGTCTTGACCGAGGAGGCCCAATCCTTCCGGCCATGGTCGAACCGTTCGACCCAGTCGTACCGCCGGACGTCTCCGAACTTCTCCAGCGCGGGCCGCAGAGTCCCCTCCTCCCAATTGTAATCGTGGTAGATCGCCGCAATCCCGAGACGTCCCTTCGGCGCCGGGTGGACGCCCGGGCGTCTGGCCCGGATCGCGTCCATAATGGCTCGGTCGTCGGGGATCGCAAGGCCGCGCCTTTGGAAGGTGCGCCGGTACCTGGCATCCTCCCGTTCGATCCGACGGAGGTTCCTCCACGACCGGAATGACTTTCGCAGGGGTTTGAATGGATCGTTCATCGCCGGTAAGTATAAAGACGCGGCCCCCCCGACTTCCGTTCGAGGGCGTTCATCATGTTGAGGATATGCCCCCCGTCAATCGCCGGGACGCCGGATCGCCGCGCAATGTCGACGCACGCCGGAAGAGCGCCTGCCCCCGCGCCGACGAGACACAGGTCCGCGTCGCCGGGAATTTTCCGGAGGACCTCCTCCCGCATCGCGTCCCATTGCGTGGCTACGCACGATCCCGGTATCGGGGCGTGGATGATCCGGGGGCGCGAGCCGGCGCGCCCGAACCAGTCCTCGCAGGCGGCCCCGTCGAAATCCGAATTGACGACGCAGACGGTCGCGCCGTCGACTGCCTTCGCAAAAGCGTCCGAGGAGAGCCAGGCATAGACAGCGTAAAACGGGACATAGTTCGATCCCGTCAAGTAAATCCCGTTCTTGCCGAGAAACTCGAGGAACCGGATCGCCGAATCGTCTCCCCGTCTTTTTCCGAGCAACGCGGCAAGGCCGCCGCGGCGCCGCACGTTCCCCGGGAACACCAGCGGGGCGATCATCCCCGTCCCGGCGATGAACCGGAGCGCTTCCACGTGCAGCGGCAAGGCGCGGCGGATCGCCTCGACCGACTCCGCCTGGAGGTACAAGCCGTTGCACTTGAGCGACAGATCGTAGAAGGCGTACTCCCCATCGGCAAAGCGCACGACGGGTACGGACTTCCGCTCCCTCATCCCTGTCACGACCCGTTCGCCGATGAACCGGACATACGCATCGCCCGAGGCCACACTCTTTTGGAACAGGCAGATTTCCTGCTCCGGCATATCGGGGGCGTTGACCCGGAAGACCGGGTGGTTGTCGATGCCCGAAATCTCGAGCCGGTCGAACCGAAACTCCCCTTCCGCCAGGAGCCGGCCGAGGAAGGTGCCCCGGAACGCTTCCGCGTTCACCCGTTCCAAACCCATCCCTCAACCCCTTTCCCGACCATCCATCTTGCACGCGGCCACGGCGTAGCTCGATCCAGAGAAGCATTTTGCCACGGTTCGGGCGAAGAGGCCGATAACGGGAATCCGTTTGAGCCGCGCCTTGACCCACTCGGAGTGGTAATCCTTGCGCCGGACAACGGTGAACCCGTGCGCCGCGAGGAGCGCGTCCAGCGTCGTCTTCGTAAAGTGAAAGAAATGGTACGGCAGGTCCCAATCCTCCCAGTCCGCCCCCTTGATGCGGGCGTCGGTCCCCCGGTAGTTCGGAACGTCCACGACGAGCACGCCGTCCGGTCGCAGCAGCCGGTGCGCCCTGTCGAGATAGACCCTCGGGTCGGCGGTGTGCTCAAGAGCGTGCCACATGGTCACCACGTCGCAGGCCCCCTCCTCGAACGGGGCGGACTCGAAAGATCCGGTGCGGACCGGGATGCCGAGCATATCCCTCACATAGGACGCCGCCTCGCTCGAGACGTCGAACCCCTCCACGTCGTACCCCAGCTCGCGGCAGCGAAGAAGAAAATACCCCCGGCCGCACCCGACGTCGAGAACCCGGCCGCTCTTCCGCAGGGGGCGGAAGAACCGGACGCGGTGGTTCTCCCCGGCCAGGCGCCTGCGCATCGCCTCGGACCCGGGTGCGAGGCCTGCGTCGAAATGTTTGACGAAATAGGCGCTCCCGTAGAGAGCCGAAAGCTCTCCAGGGCCGGGCCGCGGGTCGAGGACGCCGAGTCCGCAGCCCATGCACCGACGGATCGTCCAGTCTCCCCGGCGAACGAGCGGCTCCCGCTCCGTCGCTCCGCACAAGATGCATTTCTCAGGGGCCCGTTCCACCCTGGCCCGCCTCTTTCGCGGCGTCGTGCGCCGCCTCATAGACCGCCCGGTATTTCTGGAGCTTCCGGGACGCGGCGTCCCGGTCCCGGGTCACAAGCATGAGGGTCCTGATCGACGCCATCCGCCAGAGGGAACGCACGAGATGGGCTCTCCGGATCCGCCGGATCGTCTCAGGGCGGTAATGCTTGCGATAGAAGCGATACTCCGCCCGGACCTTCTTCCGGAACACCTCGATCGGCTCGAATTCCCGCTCGCTCCGCCCTCCGTAGTGGAGAATCGTCGCCGTCTCGAGGTAGCCGATTTCGTATCCCCTTGCCCGGATCCTCAGGCAGAGATCCTGGTCCTCGGCGTAGAGGAAGAAAGCCTCGTCGAGCCCGCCCAGTTCCTCCATCAATTTGCGCCGGACGATCTGGCATGCGCCCATGACGCACGCAATCGCCCCGGGCAGCCCCGCCAGCTCCCGGACGGCGTACTTTCCCCCGGGATACCGATACGAAACGGAATCCTGCCTCGTTCCGTCGGGGTTCTCGATCCGGGGGCCCGCGAGGCCGACATACGGGTGGGCGTCCATGTAGTCGGCCAGCGCCCCGAGGACCCCGGGACGGACCACGGTGTCAGGGTTCAGAAGGACGATGTACTCCCCGCGGCACAGGGGGAGAGCCTGGTTGTTCGCCGCGGCGAATCCCCGGTTCCCGGTGTTCATCAGGAGTGCGACACCCGGGAAGTTCCTCCGGACGAATCCGGCGGTGCCGTCGGGCGACGCGTTGTCCACGACGAACACCTCGACGGACGGGTCCTCGCCGTGGCCGATGGATTCGAGGCACGGCCCGATGAGATCGGCGGAGTGGTAGGTCACGATGACCACCGACAACCTGGCCCCTGCCGCCGTCATATCCTCTCCCCGGCCCCGGCGGGCGCCGGAGCCCGCCGATCGAGGATCTCCCGATAGATCGCGTCGATCCGCTCCGCCACGCGCTCCCAGCCGCTCTCCCGGGCGATTCGCGCGGCCTCCTCCCCCATCCCCCGCCATCGGTCGCTGTCCGTCAAGGCGACGAACCGGTCGGCCAGCGCCTCCGCGGCATCCCCGCCCTTGAGGACAAACCCGCTCTTCCCGTCCGCAACGAGGTCCGTCGCCCCGACGCCCCCACTGACGACCACGGGAAGCCCCGCCGCCATCGCCTCGAGGACCGCCATCCCGAATGTATCGAACCGGGACATCATGGCGAAAACATCCGCAGCCCGGTAGTACCGCTCCACGCCCTCGGCAACGGGGCCGGCGAAGGTCACGGCATCGGCGATCCCCTGTTCCCGTGCGAGATCCCCGTACTTCCGCGCATCCCCCCGGCCTGCGACGAGGAGCCGGATCCCCGCGTCCGTTCGCATCCGCCTTGCCTTTGCGAGCGCAGCGATGATCGTGTCGAGCCCCTTGACCTCGAAGTTCATCCCGACGAAGAGGACGAGGAGGTCCTTTGGCCCGATCCCGTGGCGGCCCCGGATCTCGGCGCGACAGGCGGCGCGGTCGGGACTCGAAAACCGGTCGTAGTCCACTCCCGGGTGGATGACGCGGACCCGCGCGGGGTCGATGTCATACTCCCGTCGGAGCGCATCGGCCGCGATGGAGGAGACCGGGAGGATCCAGGTTCCTCCGGCATTCGCCATCATCCGCCGTTCGAGGGCGATCGTCGCCCGGTCGAACAGGGTCTCCCGCTTTCGCCTGACGTCGCGGATCCAGCCTCCGTGCGGGACCGAGTGCATCGAGAAGACGTCCGCCCGGAATAGCCGTTCGTGGGCATGGACCAGGTCGAACCGCCCGCGCGCAATCATCCGGTCCGCGAACCAGGCGAAGCTCCAGGGCCGCAGGGACCGCGGGACCGCGACCAACGGGACCTTGTGAAACGTCACCCGGTCCGAGCCGGCGCGCCAGCGGTTCGCGAAAACATGGAACTCGTACGTGTCGTCCCGCGCCATCCGCTCGGTCAACTCGCTCGCGAACATCTCGCCGCCCCCGACGAGGCCGTACTTCGGGACCGCGACGGCGATCCGGCGTTTCCCGAGGCGGTTTCCCCGGGATGCGCTCACGCCGCACCTCCGCGCGAAGCGCGGGCCAGGTCGCGAAGCTTGGCGTACTTCGCGAACACGTGCACGGCGGCGGCCACCCCGATCACGAACCCTTCCACCCCGTCGAGGAAGCCCGCCCTCGCGAGGTAGGACTTCGCGAAAGCCAGGAACGGACGGACCGTGAGATCGGTGACATGGCACCGTCTCCCCTCTTCGAACATCTTCCGCGCGGACAGGTCGGTGTACCGGTCCATCTTCCGGAACAGGTCCGCAACGCCGGGGAACGAATAATGGACGAGGTGTCGGCGGAGGGCACCGGTCTCGCCGTCGACGATGACCCGCTCGTGCACGATGGAATCCGAGAATCGCGCCCGCTTCCTGTCGAAGAGTCGGACGGTCCGGTCGGGGTACCAGCCGGAGTGGCGGATTTCCTTCGAGCCCAGGAACGTCTTCCGCGGGACGGAGTACCCCGCCAGCATCCCGTCGCCCGACAGGACCTCCGCGATTTCCCGGGCGAGTTCCGGCGTGACCCGCTCATCGCAGTCCACGTTGAGGATGACGTCGTGCCTTGCCAGCTCCACCGCGGCCTGCTTCTGCGGCCCGAACCCCTTCCACGGCACGTGGACGACGCGCGTCGTGTACTTCCGGGCGATGTCGGCGGTCCCGTCCGTGCTCCCGGCATCGACGACCACGATCTCGTCGGCGAAGGCCAGCGACGCAAGGCACTCCGCAATGCGGTCCCGCTCGTTGAACGATATGACCACGGCCGACAGGGGACGGCGGGGGTTCACGGGGACGCCCTCTCGATCGCGGACGCCGTCAGCGCATCGAACAGCCGTCCGGCGTCGTGCTCCTCCTGGAGGGCGCGGCCCGCTCTCAGAGCGTTCTCCCGGAAACGGGGATACTCCTTCCGCACGCTCTCCACCGCATCGAGCATCCCGGCGGGCGAGATCGCTTCGAGGACCGCCCCGGCATCGAACCGCTCCACGGTGCGGGCCATCCAGGTCTCCGAGACGGTCACGACCGGCGCGCCCGCCGAGAAGGCGTCCAGCATGACCCCGCTGATGCGGTCGGCGAAATCGTCCCGCCGGTAAGGCTGCAGGCAGATGGCTCCCCGGAAGAGGTCGGCGTAGGCGGCGGCATCGAGGGTCTCCCGGCAAACCCGGAGATGCGGGTACCCGGCGGAGGCAAGTCTCACCAGGTCCGCCTTCGTCTGCGGGTCGGTCCGATCATAATGGTCCGGCGACGCCTGGACCGTCACCGGGATCTCCGCCCGCAGGGATGCCAGATGCGCGACGAGGTCCACGACGTGCGAGAACCCCTTGTCCTGCCTTGCGGCGCCCGCGTACAGAAGATGCCGGAACCCTTCCCCGTCCCGCCCGGTACGGGCCGCTTCCCCGCGCGACGTGATCGGGTACGGTACCACGCGGACATCCCGGAAGCCGGCCTGGAGGAAGACCTCGGCGACCGCGGGAGTAGGCCCCAGGACAACGAGGCGGGGATGCCTGGCGGCCACCTTCCGGAAATCCTCCGCCTTGCCCGGCTTCGGCCGGACCCAGTGGAAAAAGAGAAAGACCTTCTCCGGCGGGATGGCCTCCCGCGCGGCCCACGACAGCAGGAGGAGATCCGCCCGCCCCGCCGTTGAAACGAAGACCCGGCCCGGCGAAGCCAGCAGCTTCCGGTAAAGGAGCAGCGCCTGGAGACGTCTCAGACGCCGGCTGAAATGGTTCCGCACTTCGACGTCGGGACCGCAACCGCGAAGCACCGCCCCCTGTCCGGCCCACACCCGGATCGAAAACCCGCGGCCGCTCCCCGAGCGGCAAAGGCTCTCCACGAAACTCGGGCAGTGGCCCGCCTGCCCTTCGAGCGTCGGCTCGACAATGTGGAGAATCCGCTCTGTTCCCGGGATCGTCACGGCCCCAACGGCTTCACCGGGCTATGCCCCGCGTATCCCCATGCCCCGTCTCTCCCGGCGAAAACGAAACGCGCGGAACGGCGTCCCCAGGTACATCTTTCGGAAAAGGCGGATCCGGTCGAGGATCGACGCATCGCGGGGCGAGTTCCGCGGGACGTACCAGTTGTTGCTCCCCGTGCGCCGGACCAGGCGATATCCTGCGCTCAACAGGTGGGCATGCTTATCCAGGCCCGTGACCGTGTCCTCGATGAGGATAAGACGAGGCTCGTACTTCCGGATGTCGAACCCCCGGAGGACATCGAACTCGGTGCCCTCGGTATCGAGGGAAAGAAAATCGAGAGCGACGACATTCTCCTCCCGCAAGATCGCGTCGAGGGTGACGACCCGCCGGGTGATGGCGGCCTCGTAGCGGATCCGATTGTCGGCGACGTTTTTCTCCAGGGACGAGAACATCCCGCAGACGTGGAAGTCGGCTGTCCCCGTCTTGTCGGGCGAGCTGACCGCAACCTCGTGGACCTTCGAACCGGGACGCTCACGGCGCAGCAGCTCGCACTGCTCCGGCAGCGGCTCGACCAGGATCCCCCGCCAGCCGACCCGCTCGAGGAGCCAGGTCTGGGAGAGGTATTTCGGGTCGTGGGCTCCGACCTCCATAAAGAATCCCTCGGTGGCAAAATCGAAGAACTCCCACACCAGGCTCTGTTCGCGCAACTCGGGGTTCGCTTGCCCACCCGCTCGATCCATGAAGCCGTTCCTCCCCCGCCAGCCTGTCCCGGGACGGGCCCCGGAGACAGCGGGAACGTTGGTCATCCCGCCCGTATTCTACGCGAAATCATTCCCCGCCACGTCAACAGAACGACTCCATCAGGGCCGCCATCGCACGGGCTGCCGAGGACGGATCGATGCTCTTCCGGCACTCGGGGTCGCGGTCGCACCGTTTCTTCAGGCACGCCGTGCACGGCAGCGGCGCCTGAAGGAACCGGTGGCCGTCTCCCTGCGGGGCATTCCGGTTGCCGCCGGTCGCCCGGAAGACGGAGACTGTCTTCGCCCCCGCGGCGGCGCCGACGTGGAGGGGACCGGTGTCGGGCGCCAGGAGGAAGCCGCACAGCCGGCAGACGGCGGCCCACTCCCGGATCGAAAGCCGGGGCATAAGGGCCGTTATCCCACCCGCAAGATCCGAGATCCGCAACGCCTCCTCCCGCTCCTCTTCGCTCCCCCACGAGAGGAGAACGCCGAGCCCCGGCAGCCATGCCCGAAGCACCCGCAGGACGGCGGCCCAGAACTCGGGATCCATCCGCTTGGTCCGCCAGGTGGTCCCCGGATGAACGACCAGGAGGGGGAACGCCCCGGGGAGCGCTTCCGACACGATCCGTTTCGCCCTCTCGCTTTCCGCCGCGCCGATCGCGATCTCCCCGAGGCCCGGAGACGCCGGGACGTCGCCGCCGAAGGGGGCGCAGGCCACCCGGAGGAGCTTCGAGACGATATGCCCATCCTCGGGCCGGAGCGCGACTTTCCGGTTCGTGAAGAGGAGGTTGGGCGTTTCCCGCACTCCCCGGCGGTCGAACCCGAACCGCAGCGGCGCGCCGGACAGGCGCGTCACGACCCCGCTCTTGGCGTTCCCCTGGATGTCAAACGCCGCGTCGTAGGCCCCGGCCCGAAGGAATCGGACCGCCTCCGCCGCCTCCGCCCTCGCCTCCGCGGTCATCCAGGTGGCCTTCCACTTCCTTATGTCGAGCGGCACGACCCGGCGCAGGCCGGGGTGCCCCTCCAGCAGGGATGCGAACCGCCGGTCGACGGCCCAGTCGATCGCGGCCCCCGGCGCGGCCCTCCGCAGGTAATCGACGACGGGCAGGGCGTGTGCCACGTCCCCCAGGGCGGAAAGTTTCACGATGAGGACCCGCCGGAACTTAGCCCGCATGTCTCACCGGGCTAGCGGCCACCGCGGACCTCCGCCATGAGGTCCCGCGCGGCCGAGACGACCATGTCCGGCGTCACCCCCAGCATGCACTCGTGCCCCCGGTCGCACTCCCGATCCCGGCAGGGCGAGCAGTCGACATCCACCCGGACGATGCGGGCGCGCGGCGTCCACGGCGACGTCTTCCGCCAGTCCGTCGGGCCGAAGATCGCGAGGAGCGGCACGCCGAGCGCCGCCGCGATGTGCATCGGCCCCGAGTCGTTCGTGACGAGGAACGCGCAATCCGACAAAAGCGCCATCAACTCCCGGACCGTCGTCCGGCCGGCCAGGTTGACAACCGGCCTGCGCATCGCCGCCGCGATCGCGTCCGCAAGCGGCTTCTCGGTCGACGATCCCATGATGACGACGGAGGCGCCCCACTCCGCGGAGAGGACGTCCGCCACCGCGGCGAACCGGTCCGGGTACCACCGCTTCGCCGAGCCGTATGTCGCGCCGGGGTTGATCCCGAGGACCGGTCCCATCGCGTCGACCCCTTCCGCCGACAGGCGTGCCCGGAACGCCGACCTCTCCTCCTCCGTGACCCGGAGGCGCATGGCAGGCTCCGCCGGACGCGGGACGCCGAGATCGGAGACGAGCCGCAGATAGTATTCGACGTGGTGAAGGGAGAGGATCTCTTCCGTCACGGGCACCGCTTTCGTCAGGAGGAGCCGGCGCGCATCGGTCGCGTATCCCATCCGCTCGGGGATCCCGGCCAGGAACACCAGGATCGCCGCGTCGACGGCGTTCTGGAACAGGATCGCCGCCCCGGGCCGCTCCCTGCGGACCTCCCGCGCCATTCGGAGCATCCCGGCGGCTCCGCCGTGCCGCCCGTCCTTGTCGTAGACCAGGATGTCGTCCACGTCCGGGTGATGACGAAACAGCTCCGCGATGAGCGGCTTCGCAACCAGGACGAGCCTCCGGGCCGGGACGGCGGCGCGCACCGCCCCCAGAGCCGGAGTGGTCATCACGGCGTCGCCGAGCCAGTTCACGGCCCGCACGAGAAGCGCCTGCCGCCGATCGGTCCGATTCGCGGGCATGCTAATAAATTACCACGCGGCGGGGAACGGCCCGCACGGGAACGCGCCAGGGCCACCGGCAGGACGAGCCGCCGGGACGGAGCCGCGTCCGCCGGGCGCTTCCGCCCCCCCGCTCACTTCCCGAAGAACCGGCGGACCTGCCGGATGATCTCGTCCTGGTCTTCCCGGGAGAGAAACGGGGACATCGGCAGGGAGAGGATCTCCCGGGAGACGGCCGCCGCCACGGGGAAATCGCCCTCCGCGTACCCGAGGCCCTTGAACGCCTCCTGGCGGTGAAGCGGAACCGGGTAATGGATGGCCGTGGGGATCCCGTTTTCCTGAAGATGGGCCGCCAGCGCGTCACGGGCGGGCGTGCGGATCGAATATTGCGCGTAGACGTGCGTGTTTCCCGGGGCCACCGCCGGAACCGTCACGACGTCGCGAAGGCGCTCGGAATAACAGGCCCCCTTTTCCACCCGGACTGTGACCTCTCCGGAAAAATAGGGGAGCTTGGCCAGGAGGACGGCCGCCTGGAGTTCGTCGAGCCGACCGTTGAGCCCGACGGTCCTGTGCCGGTACCGCTCCCACTGGCCGTGGTTCCGAAGGCCCCGGACGCGGTCCGCCAGCGCGTCGTCCGAGGTGAAGGCCATCCCCCCGTCGCCGTAGCAGCCGAGAGGCTTCGACGGAAAGAACGAGGTCGTCCCGACCTGGGCGAAACCGCACGACGGCGTCCCCTTCCGGGTCGCCCCGAACGACTGGCACCCGTCCTCGACCACGAACAGGCCGTACTCGCCGGCGATCTCGAGGATCGCCTCCATGTCGGCGCACTGCCCGAACAGGCTCACGGGAACGATCCCGCGCGTCTTCTTCGTGAGGCATTCCTCGACCCGGTCGGGATCGATGTTATACGTCGCGGGGTCGATGTCGACGAAGACCGGCTTCGCCCCCAGGAGGGCGATCGCTTCGGCCGTCGCGACGAAGGTGAACGGCGTCGTGACGACCTCGTCGCCCGGCTTGACGTCGAGGGCCATCAGGGCCAGCAGCAGGGCGTCCGTTCCCGAGGAGCAGGCGACGGCGTGGCGCACGCCGGCAAACTCGGCCAGCCGCCGCTCAAGCTCCGCCCCCTTCGGTCCGAGGATGAACCGGGACGTGGACAAGACCTGGTCGATCTGGAATCGGATGTCGGATTCGTACGCCCGGAACTGGGCGCCGAGGTCGATGAACGGGATGCGAATGGGGGAGCCCCTTTCCGGAAGCGGGTTTCGGCTATCTTAATACGCCCCGCGGCGGCGCCGCAAGGAACGGGGAGAGCGGCCCTCCCGGGGCCGTCGTCCGCAATTGACCCGGGGGGAACCGGTCTGATATAACTAACAAGCTTCGGAGGGATGGCCGAGCGGTTTAAGGCGGCGGTCTTGAAAACCGCTGAGCGGAAACGCTCCGCAGGTTCGAATCCTGCTCCCTCCGCCATCCTCGGTATTACGGTTGCGGATGGCGTCCGCCGGAGCTCCGACGAGGCGTCCTGCCGCGAGGAAGGGCGCCGAAGTCCGCCGCAGCTCCGAAGCGTCGGATTCTTTCCGTCGCGAGGAGCGAAGGCGGACAGCGTACAGAGGTTCTTTGATCGGGGTCGGGACCGGATCCGGAGAGGTGGCCGAGTCGGCTGAAGGCAACCGCCTGCTAAGCGGTTGTACGGGTAAAACCGTACCGAGGGTTCGAATCCCTCCCTCTCCGCCACGTATTTCGGCCCCGGAGATCCGGGGATTCGAACGGGAGGCGGCGCCGACCAAATAGGGAGGAAAAGCGCCGCGGTCAGCGGCGCGTCAGCCGCCGACCAGGCCGGGAATGCCGAGTGCGGAGACAAGCGCAGAGTGCACTCGGCCGATCGGTCGAATCCCTCCCTCTCCGCCACGTATTTCGGCCCCGGAGATCCGGGGATTCGAACGCGAGCCCGCCGCCGACCGATCAGGGAGGAAAAGCGCTCCGGTCAGGAGCGCGGCAGGCGGGCGAGCCGGC
>JAMDBZ010000020.1 GCA_023488945.1 Deltaproteobacteria bacterium | reverse complement strand
AACCGCCCTTTCGGGGCAGCTCGAGCACGGCCGACGAGAGGAGAAAACCGTCGGCGGCTCCCGTTGGAACCGCCGACGCGGGGCCCTACTACAATTCGCTCACGGGCGGTGAGAAATGCGGGCTAAGCGTATCGGAACGGGAATCGTTGCCGTGAGCGAGATGAACCCTGACAGATCTGGCAGATGTCGATGAACCTGGAGTCGCGGGAGCTCCTGCGCGTCGAGGTGGGCGACGAGACCGACGCCGACGAGATCTTTGCCAAGCACGTGAGCGATCCGGTCGAGTTGCGCCGCAAGTTCATCGAGAAGAACGTCCCGGACGTGATGTCGCTCGACATCCGAGGCGCGCGTGTTGTCGGGTCGCGCATGAGCTGACGAATCATGCGCATGTCGTGACAAACAGTCGCGATCAGGATGGCGAGAGCCGTCCCCCGGGCTATCCCGCATTTCTCACCGGGCTTCTGCTGCGCCGGCGGATACGGGCATGTCTACTGCGTTGCGCTCCTTCGTGCTCCTCGACGTAGTGTCCACTACGCCTGCGGTGCCCGAAGTTCGCGCGCCTTGTATCCACGCCCGTCTCCACCGTCTCGCGACGAACCCCGGTGAGAAATGCGGGCTATCGGAGGGAAAGCGTATCCTGGATGCGCTTCCGCGCTTCCGGCGAAAGCGTCCCGACCGACGGGCCTTCGGGTTCTTTTCCCGGCAATGCAATACGTCGTAAGGTTTCGCGGATCAGGAGGAGTTGCCGCTCGTACCGCGCGCAGAACCGGCACATGAGGATATGGAGACGAACGCCGACCCGCTTGCCCATGGGAAGAGACCGGTCCATGGACAGCGATATCAACCGGGTCACGTCCCTGCAGGCAAGCATCAAGACCCCTTTCTCGATCCGCTTCCGAACCACCGTGCCTCCAGGCACTTCCGCAGTCGCATCCGGGCACGGTGGAGGATCACCCAGAGATTAGTCTCCGAAACGCTCAAGACCTTACAGATATCCGCGGTTCCCAATCCCTCGATCTCCCGAAGGGTGAAGGCGGCGGCGTGGTTCGGGGAGAGGCCCGCCAGGCACTCCGCGAATCGGTCGAGGAATTCCTTTCGCCGGTAAAGATCCGCGGGATTGCCGCCCCATTCCGCAGGGCCGGAGATCCAGCGTCCGGCGCCGTCAAACGACCCGACGTCAGGCGAATCCCGGAGATCGTCCTCCTCCATCGGGGCCTCCTTGGCTTCCCGCCGGAAGAGATCCAGGATCTTGTGCTTGAGGATCCCGACCAGCCAGGTCGCCTCCGACGAATCCCCGGAAAACGCGTCCCGGTCCTTCAATGCCGCGAGGAACGTCTCCTGGACGAGGTCCTCCGCCGCGGACCGGTCCCTCAGCCGGAGCATCGCGTACCGGAACAGGTAATCGCCGTAGCGCTCGACCCAATCTGCGGGATCGGTGGTCTCCGGTCTTTCCACGAAACCATTTATCGCATTTACCTATTCTGGTTTCAACGGTATGGCGGGGCAGGACAAATGCCGGCTTACGCCGGACAACTTGATTCTAACGCGGAAGGCCGGCGGGCGTCCCTCCGAACCGGACTACAAAGACCCATCAACGTTTCCCGAGGGGATACGAAGCAGGTTTCCCGATTCCGGCCGCCCGCAGGGTCGCCTCGTCCGGGCCCCGTCCCGCGCAGCAGTCGGCGATCTTTCCGTCCACCATGACGGCCGGCACGCTCCGGATGCCAAGTTCCCGGGCCCTCCTCGCGACGGCTTCGTCCTTCATGTCGAGAACCTGGACGTCGCAGGACTGGCAGCTCAGGCGGCGAACCAGTTCCTCTGCCTCTCGACACAACGGGCATCCCGCACCAAGAAATTCCACTTTGCGTTTTCCGTTCATGGTTTCTACCTCCGTCCGTCACAACCGGTTGATGTTTTTGCTACGTGGTCGGGCGTATGTTCACGTCTCGGATTACACGGGTCGGCAGCGCGATCCCTCCTTGTTTTCGGGGCGGCGAAGCGCGTCCGCCAGCCACTCCTCAGGAGGGACACCGGTGGTCTTCCCGCTGACGGAATAGGTGCGACAGCCGTAAAACGGGGGGTCGTTCTCTCTGCCCGTTTCGATGTCCACGTCGTTCACGCGAACCGAGGGGGACCCTAAAAACCGCAAGGTCTGTGCGGCTTCGACGTTGCGTACTTCAACCTTCCGAACTTGCGCCTGGATTCCCTCGCGCCTCAGTACGCGCGCGACTATTTCCGTTGCGGGAGCGTGGTTGGGGCACCCTTCAAAGTAGAGGATCTCGACTTTCATCGTTTTCCTCCGTCAGCAGGGATCGTGGAGGGGAACCCCGCCTTCGTCGTCGCCTCGACCAGTTGCTCCACACGAACTTTCGCCGGATCGTAGGCCACCACGGCCTGCGGGGGACTCAATGTCACCTTCGCGTCCTTGACGCCCTCGACCCGGGTCAGACTCTTCTTCACCGTCACGGCGCAGGCCGAGCACGTCATGTTCCGGACGGACAGGGTCACCTGCCGGGTGACGACGGCCTCCTCAGGACCTCCGGCGTAGGCGTAGGAGATCAGGTGGGGAAGGGCAAGCAGGCCGAGGACAAGCGCCGTGACGATCCATAAGATGATCTTGTTCCTTCGGCCCCCATCGGACGAGCAGGCACTTCCGGGAGTACATGCGACCTCCTTGGGCTTCCGGTAGACCCTGAAGAAGGCCAGGCCGAGAAAGACGAGCGTAGCCGCCATCCAGTAGGGCCGGTACGGTTCCATTGCCGTCAGGTTCCCGATCCACGCGCCGCTCACCCCCAACGCCAGGAGCAGCAGAGGTCCAAGGCAACACACAGAGGCTCCGACGGCCGCGGCAACCGCACCGACCAGAGCCCACTTCGGCGTTACTCCTCCAAGTTCTCCTTTGGTTGAATCCATGCCTACCCTCCCCCGCGTTTTCTCACCGCCCATACGCTGACGACACGAGTTTAGTCCCCATCTCCGAGGGCCTCCAGGATGGGGCATTCGGAAGTGGGCTTTTTCTTCCGGCAGGCCACCGTCAACGTCACCAAGGCGCGTTGCATCTCTTGCAGGTGTCTGATCTTTTTCTCGATGTCGGCGATCTTTGCCTCGGCACGCCCTTTGACCGCATCGCAGGTCGTCTTCGAATCGACGCGCAGGGAAAGCAGTTCCTTGATTTCCCGGAGCGAAAACCCGAGCGCCTTCGACCGCTGTATGAAATGGACCGACCGGACGGCGTCGGGCATGTATTTGCGAAAGCCCGATTCCGGGCGCGAGGGCTGTGCGATGAGACCCTCCCTCTCGTAGAATCGAATCGTCTCGACGCCAACCCCGCATTGCCTGGCAACCTGCCCGATCGTCAACGCCATCGGAGATCCTCCATACGCGATCTGGATGTATGATGCACCCTGTACCATACTACGGTGTCAAGGGCGAAGAACGGTTTCGGAGCGGGAGACGGATCTCTCCCGGACATCGTGGGCCGTTGTCGGGTCGTGCATGAGCCGGAAAGTCATGCGCGTATCTCGGCAAGGCGTTGCGATCGCGATGGCTGGAATTGCCTCCGTTTATCGCATTTGCCCATTCTGGTTTCAACGGTATGGCGGGGTAGGACAAATGCCGGCCGCGCAAACAAGGGGAGGGATGTGGAGAGGACCGCCGTTTCATGTTGCCGGCACGAGACAACGGTCCTCGCCGGATCCTTCGCTACTTGAGCTTGCCGATCAGGGCCGTGTTCTCCATTTCCTTCATGTTCTTCGCGTCGCCGGAGGGGTGATAGGCGATCTCGATCAACTGCCACTTCGAAAACTCCGCCGCGTCGATCGTCGCCGCATAGCTCGCATTTCCCTTGTCGTCGCTCCGGAAGGAATAGTCGCCCGCTCCCAGGCCGGCCATGTCCATCTTCGGCTTCATGTTGACAAGCCAGACTGTGTAGACGGCGCCCGGCTTCAAGCCCTTTAAGGCGATGGCGACCTCCTTTCTGTCGCCCCCCTTGTCCACGACCACCGCGCTCCCGGAAGCCCCCTTGCCGTGCTTGCCGGCCTTCAGTGCGACCCTGCGTTCGCCGCCCGCCACGGCGAGTCCGGAGAACAGCGTGAAGACGAGAACCAACGCCGCACTCACGACCTTCTTGTTCGCCTGCATGTCGAACCTCCCTGACTGAAGTGATGTCTTATTGCCTGGCGGTTTGTCGGCGGAAGCGGGGAAATCTTACAGGGGGAAGAACGTGACCTGGGAACGGTGATTCCACTGGGCCGGGACAGCCGAGTCGTATCCGGCGTGTAAGATTCCGGTGGCTTCAAGCGACTCATGCGCAGAGGGACGTCGAAAGGAGCGGACCATGGCGGCATACGACTACGATCTCGGGATCCTGGGCGGTGGGGCGGCGGGGCTCACCGCGGCGGCGGGAGCGGCGCAGTTCGGCGCGAAGACGATCCTCATCGAAAAGGCGAAGAAGCTGGGGGGAGACTGCCTCCACTTCGGGTGCGTCCCGTCGAAGACCCTGATCCGCACGGCGGGAGTCCGGTCCCTTGCTCGGCGGGCGAAGGAATTCGGGCTCCCCGAAGTCGAGCTCCCTCCGGTAAACCTCTCCGCCGTCATGAACCGCGTCCGCGAGGTGATCGACAGGATCCAGGAACACGACTCCCCGGAGCGATTCTGCAAGCTCGGCGCGGCGGTCCGGTTCGGAGAGCCGCGCTTCGTCGACGGCCACACGGTTTCCGTAGACGGCGATCGCCTGACCGCGCGTGCGTGGATCATCGCGACCGGGTCGAGCCCCGCCTTGCCACCCGTGGAAGGGGTCGCGGACGTGCCGTACTGGACGAACGAGACGGTTTTTTCGCAAACGGAGTTGCCGAATCGTCTGCTGGTTCTCGGGGGCGGGCCGATCGGAGTGGAGATGGCCCAGGCGTTCCGGCGCCTCGGGTCGCAGGTTGCCGTCGTCGAATATGCGGACCAGGTTCTGGGTCCGGAGGACCCGGACATCGCCGGGGTTGTCAGGAGTCGTCTGGAAGCTGAGGGCGTGAAGATCCTCACCGGGACAAAGGCGCTCAAGGCGGCCACGCTGGGGTCCTCCGTCCTTCTGCGGGTGGCGCCCGCGAAGGGGGAAGGGGAGCCGTGGACCATCGAGGGCGACGTCCTCCTGGTGGCGGCCGGTCGGGAACCGAATGTGGAGGGGCTTGAGCTTGCGGCGGCCGGAGTCGAATTCTCCCCCCGCGGCGTTCCCGCCGACGCACGGATGCGAACCAACGTTTCGCACATCTACTCCTGCGGGGACGTCAACGGCGTCTTCCCCTTCACCCACGTGGCGGGGTACGAGGCCGGGATCGCCCTCTCCAGTGCGGTGCTGCGGCTTCCCCGGAAGGCGGACTACGCGAAGGTCCCCTGGTGCACCTACACCGACCCCGAGGTGGCGAGCGTGGGGTTGAACGAGAAGCGGGCCAAGGCCGCGGGGGTGGAATACCGGGTTCTGGGGGCACCCTTTCGCGATGTGGACCGCGCCCTTGCGGAGGGGGAGACGGAAGGGAAGATCAAGGTGCTGGTGACTCCCTCGGGGAACCTTCTCGGGTGCCAGATCGCCGGTCACCATGCCGGGGAGCTGATCCACGAGTGGGTCGCCGCCATCAACGGGGACGTGAAACTTTCTACCCTGGCCGGGGCGGTCCACGCTTACCCGACCCTCGCCGAGATCTCGAAGAAAGCGGCCGGGTCGTATTATTCCGAGAAACTGTTCAGCGACCGGACGAAGAAGATCCTGCGCTTCCTCTTCGACCTGAAGGGAAGGGCGTGCACGCCGGAAGGAGAGGCCGGATGAGCGTGAAGAAGGTCGGCATCCTGGTCGTCTTCGCCGCGGTCGTGGCGGCGTTCTTCCTCCTCGACTTGGGGAAGTACCTGACCCTGGAAAGCCTGAAGGCCAACCGCACGCGCCTGGAGGATCTGCGCGGGACGCACGCGTCCCTGTTCGCCGCCGTCTTCGTCCTGGTCTACATCGTCCAGACCGCGTTCTCCCTCCCGGGAGCGGCGATCCTCTCCCTTGCCTCGGGCGCGATCTTCGGGGTCTTGCAGGGAACGTTGTACGTCGTATCGGGGGCCACCGTCGGAGCCGTCCTGGCCTTCCTGGTCAGCCGCACCCTGTTGCGGGACTGGGTGGTGAAGAAGTTCGGCAGCCGGATGGAGGCGATCGACCGGGGCTTGCGGGAAAACGGCCTGTCCTATCTCCTCTTTCTGCGACTTGTCCCTGCGTTTCCCTTCTTCCTGGTCAACCTCGCGTGCGGGGTCACAGGTTTGCGGCTGCGGACCTACGCCGTGGGGACGCTGTTCGGGATCATTCCGGGGAGTCTCGTGTTCGTCAACGCCGGGGCGAGCCTGGCGGCCGTCGAAAGCGTAAGCCAGGTTGCCGGCCCGCGCGTGCTCGGGTCGTTCGCGCTGCTGGGTCTGTTCGCCCTTCTCCCGACGATCGTCAAGGCATTGAAGCGCCGGGAGGAGAACGTCCTCCCCTTGAACAGGAGGGGGAAACGATGCGGATGTCGTGGGGTGGGACGGGAGTGAGCTTGGCGGCGGGAATCGGTTTGTCGCTCATTCGGTATGCACGTTCCGTCCTCGCGGGACAATCTCGTACGACTGCGGCTGGCGAATCAACGGACCGCAGGATTCCGGCCGGCCATTGACAGGAATGACGTGGTGCCCATAAAAAGGTGGAGATGGATTCCCGCGTTCGGACATGAGCAGCAAGGTCCAGGGAAAAAGCGGAAAGGGGGAAAGGAAATGTCGCTGAGGGATCGGATCGCGCAATTCGATGCATCCCGGAACCGACCGCCGGAGATCGCGGCGATCCTGAAACGGGGCAACGAGACGGTGAAGGCATCCGGGGCCGCGGGCCTTCGAATCGGCGAACGCGCTCCGGACTTCGCGCTTCCGAACCAGAGGGGAGAGACGGTGCGGCTTTCCGACCGCCTGTCCCGGGGGCCGGTGGTCCTCAGCTTCTACCGGGGGGTCTGGTGACCGTACTGCAACCTGGAGCTGGCAGCTCTGGCGAAGGAATTGCCTGTGATCCGGTCGCTCGGGGCGGACCTGATCGCCATCAGCCCGGAACTCCCGGACAACACGCTGACGATGGCGGAGAAGCACGCCATCCCCATCGACATCCTGAGCGACGCGACGAGCGAGGTCATCAAGAAGTATCGTCTTTGGTTCGCCGTCCCCGCAGAGGTCAAGGCGCTGTATCTGGAGAAGTTCGGCCTCAACCTGGAGAAGTACAACGGCACGGGGAGGTGGGAGCTTCCGGTTCCCGCGACGTACGTGCTGGACAAAGACGGGATCGTCCGTGCGGGGCAGGCCGACCCCGATTACACGGTGCGCATGGAGCCTGCGGATATCGTGGCGGTGATCCAGGCCATCGCGGGCGGTTGAAAGGGTCGGGCGGCCCGGCCCGGTTGTGAAGCCATTACTGGAGAGGGGGGCGTGGAATGGAAACGTATTACGATCCTGCGGACCTGGCGAAGTTCGGCGAGATCGGGAGGGACGCGCCGGAACTCGCGAAGAAGTTCTTCGACTATTACGGGGCGGTGTTCGCCGAGGGCGAACTGACGGAACGTGAAAAGGCGCTCATCGCCCTGGCGGTCTCCCACGCCGTGCAGTGCCCCTACTGCATCGACGCGTATACACGGGCATGCCTGGACAAGGGGTCCAACCTGGCCGAGATGACCGAGGCGCTCCACGTGGCCAACGCAATTCGCGGGGGCGCTTCGCTCGTCCACGGCGTCCAGATGAGGAAGATCGCAGAGAAACTGTCCATGTAGCGGCATCGGCCACGGAGGGAGCGCATTCGGTGACGGCAAAGACGGGATACACGTCTGCGGGAGGAAATCCTTCAGTGGAATCTCCGGCGGTCGAGCCGTTCAACGCGACCCTGGAGAAACACGGTCTTTCCCTGGTTCGCGGCGAGATCCGCACCCTTCAGGTCAACACGGGACTGCTGTGCAACCTCCGATGCCGACACTGCCACCTGGAGGCCGGTCCGGGGCGTCGGGAAGTCATGTCGCGCGAAACCATGGAAGAGGTGATCGCCTTCGCGCAAAGGTTTCCGTTCCGGGTGATCGACATCACCGGCGGCGCGCCGGAGATGGTCCCCGACATCCGCTTCCTGATCGGGGGCCTGGCTCCGCATGCGCCGAGGCTTTTGTTGCGCTCGAACCTCACGGCCATGGCCCCACCGGCCCGCGAGGGCCTGCTGGCCCTGTGCATTGCCAAACGCGTCGTCCTGATCGCTTCCTTTCCCTCCACCAACCCGACGCAGATGGACGCGCAACGGGGAGCGGGCGTTGCGGATGCGGGAGTCGCCATGCTGAGAAGATTGAACGCGGCAGGGTGTGGAGTGGATGGAAGCGGTCTTGAACTTGACATCGTTTCCAACCCCGTCGGGGCGTTCCTTCCCGTACCGCAGGCCCAGGCGGAGAAGAAGTTCCGGCAGGACATGCTGAGAAAATGGGGGATCACGTTCAACAACTTGTACACTTTCGGGAACGTCCCCTTGGGACGCTTCCGGAAGTGGCTTGTGGACTCGGGGAACTACGACCGGTACTTCCGGATCCTCGCGGGCGCGTTCAACCCGTGCACGGTGGAAGGACTCATGTGCCGGACGCAGCTTTCCGTCTCCTGGGACGGACACCTTTACGACTGCGACTTCACCCTTGCCGCGGGGCGGCCCTTGGGCGAGCGGAAGATCCATGTGTCGGAACTCCGGCGATTGCCGCAGGCCGGGAGCGCGATCGCGGTCGGCGATTACTGCTACGCATGCACCGCCGGCTCAGGCTTCACTTGAGGGGGGGAGATTGCGGCTCCGGCGGGGCCGAAGACCAAGACGTAAAGCCAAGATCGCCCAACGATGCCGTCAATTACGAATCCCCTTCATTCCGTCTGGCTGGGAGCGGATTCCACATCTTCTCTCTTTGTCCCCGCCGGTTTATGCTTCCGGTGTGGAGAGTGAGGGATGCGGCCGGGCGGGTCCTGTCAGCGGCCGCATTTTCACGGGGCTGTCGTTGCGAAAGATTGGGCAAGTCCTACCCGACCACAAGAACGCGGCGTCGTTTGCCACGCTCTTGTGGCTGGAACGATGACGTTCGACAAGGACGGCGGCGAACCGGATGGGTTCGCGATGGTCGTCGCAGCGGGAGAAAACGAAGTCCGATTGATCTCTTCAGGTCACCTCACCCGTGAGGGACGCCCCAGAGGGAGAACTCCCACGGGTTGTCCGACGAGATCCAGGGGGCCTTCCCCTCGATCTCTTTCAGCCTCTGTTCGAGCGACTCCGCCCGGGCCATGAGATCTTCGTTCCCGGGATCGGCTCGAAGGGCGGACCGGGCATCGCGCAGGGCCACGCGGATGCCGAGGTGTTCGTGCTCCAGTACCAGGGTCATCTCTCGGAGGTCCTTCCATTCCTCCTGCTCGCCCGCCTCGTCATAGAACCACATCGGATCCATTTTTTTCGTCTCTCTTCAAAGGGGATCGTCACTTGTATTTTAACCTGTCCCGGTCCCTTTCCGCCGTTCATGCGTGCCGCAACGTTCCATCAGGGGAGCCGGTTCCGGGAAACCGCGCGGTGACCGGCCGGACGCAGCATCCAGGCGGACCGGGACCGCTGCAGGTAATAGACCACGAGGCCGGTGATCACGCCTTCCGCGAGCCCGAACAGCGTCAGGTGCGGGATCATCATGGCGGGGACCGCGACCGACAGCGGGTACGGGGCGTAGAGGGCCCGGCCGTCGGGCGCGGTGTGCAGGAGCGGCTGGATCCCGAACAGGACGGCGGTCGAGAAGGCGGCGGCGTTGAGCCCGACGTAGCCGCCGATCCCCGCGGCGGCCGCGGTTCCCTTCGGCGAAGGGAGGAGCCGGGCCAGCGCGCGGTAGACGAAATACCCCGTGAAGGGCATCACGAAGGCAATGTTCAGGCAGTTGGCGCCGATGGCGGTGATCCCGCCGTCGCCGAACAAAAGCGCCTGGATGACGAGCGCGATGCTGATGGAGAGGAGCGCCCCCCAGGGTCCCACGGCGATCGCGATGAGCGTCCCGCCGACAGCGTGTCCCGTGCTGCCGCCGGGGAGGGGGATGTTGAACATCATTACGAGGAAGGAGAAGGCGGCGGAGACGGCCAGGAGAGGGACCCGCCGCGCGTCGAGCGTGTTCCGGACCTTCCGGGCGGCGATGCCCCACAGGGGGACACATGCCGCGTATCCTGCGATGTAGGTCGGTGGCCCAAGGTATCCGTCCGGGATGTGCATGGGGTCCTCCTGTCTACCGGGATTCGGGTTGGCGCTGTCCTTTTAAGGCTCTTTTCCCCCGGATTTGCCCGCAGGCTTCTCGCCCTGGAATGCGAGCGTAACACCGGCCAGATAGGTGACGGTCGGCGACGCCGTGGTGGCGCCCCACCGGATACGCCCAGGATCAGAGCTGCCGGGAACACCATTCGCCGTCTTGCCGCCATCGGGCCTCCTCCCCGGGAATGATGCCACGAAACTTTATTCAGACTCACACCACGTTCGCCGCGTCGCGCAGCGCGGCGAGGATGCGCTACAGACATGCCTTCCGGAAGCCCGGAACGGATGGAAGCGATCCCCTCGCGGTCAGACCGTCGCCGGCCCCTGCCGGAACGTTTCTCCGCCGACCGGCGAAGCGGCCGTCGCATCAGCGCCGGCGGCAGAGCGGGCCGATCGAGTCCGGCATGGGGATCACCTCCTTTCCGACAAGGATGTTCCAGAATTATAGCGCGCGCACCGAAACCTCCCCGATCCCCATCTCAGGGGAGACGGTCTTCCCCGAGATCGTCACGTGCGGGACTCGGGATCGCTGGTGTTCGAGCCTGCCTGCAGCAGGCAGGCGGATATTGACACCGCAGCAGGGGACGGGTGCATCCTATCCACAGGCGACAAGGGGACGTCCCGGATTCGGGGCGGACGGGAGGAATAAGGCGATGGCGAATGGATCCGCAAGACCAGGCGGCCGGGGCCCGAAGTGGAGCTTGGCGGGGGCCGTCGCCGCGGCCGTGGGGGCTTCCGCCTGCTGCCTGGGGCCCCTCCTGCTCCTGGCCCTGGGGGTGAGCGGCGCATGGATCGGGAGCCTGACGGCGATGGAGAAGTACAGGCCGATCTGGGTAGCGGCCGCTCTGATCTTCCTCGGGCTGGCTTTCCATCGGGTCTACCGGAATCCGGGCAATAAAGCCTGCGTGCCGGGGAGCGCGTGCCCGCCGCCTGCGGGGCGAAGGAACAGGATTCTCCTCTGGGTCGTCGCGGCCCTTGTCCTCGGGCTCCTCGCCCTTCCCCGTCTGATTTCGTACGCCTATGCCGGAGAGCCCCCGGGGACTCCCGTCATCCGGCAGGTCACCCTGTCCGTCCGGGGCATGACATGTCCCGTCTGCGTCGTGACCGTGAGGAAGAGCCTGACCCGGGTCGAGGGAGTCAAGGACGCGAAGGCTACGCTTGATCCTCCCAGGGCCGCCGTGATCTACGATGCGACGAAGGTCGGGCCGGAACGCCTGGTGGAGGCCACGACCCGCGCGGGATTCCCGTCCGCGATCGTCCCGGACGGAGGAGCGCGATGAAGGTCGAAGTCCTCTATTTCAAAGGGTGCCCCAACCGCGCACCCGTGCTCGAGATGATCGAGCACGTCCTGGAGCGCGAAGGGATCCACGCGGACGTCGCAGCGGTCGAAGTGCGCGATGCGGAGGCGGCGAAAGCGCTGCGGTTCCCGGGATCCCCCTCGGTGCGGGTGAACGGCACGGATATCGAGCCGGGAAGGGGAAACGATCCGCCGTTCTTCGGGTGCCGCACGTACACCGTCCGGGGGAAGACAACGGGGGTGCCCCCGGAACAGTGGCTGGTGGAGGCGTTGCGCCGGCACGGCACCGGCAACGATCCGCACGGCGTTCCTCCGTAGCAAGAGGGGCCTCCGGAACCGTTCCCTACGAGATCTCCCGCTTCTTTTCCTCGTACTCCTCCCGGGTGATTTCTCCGCGGGCGTACCGTTTCTTCAGGATGTCCAGCGCCGATTGTTCGTTCCTTCCGTTTCCTCCGGGGAAGAATCTCAGCACGACCCAGACGGCCAGGGCCACGAAGCCGACGATCACGACGAGCCATAAGACCATTTGAAGAATCATCCACCCGCCCATTCCGCCGCCCATCATGGAACGCTCCTTTTTCCCGAAGACCGGGGAGTCGAAATTCTCCGCTTCGGGGCATGTTCGGCAACCCCGCCGCGGGCGAGAAAAGCGTAATGGTGCGTCCAACGACAATTCTAACCTGGAACCTGGTGCACGGTGTGGACCAGAAAGGCTTGCCGCCGCGGCGGAAGGGACGGCCCGGCTCCCATTATGCCTGGCCGCCGTGAACACCCTGCGGCGCGGGCGTCCCCTGCGCTCGCAGGCATTGATGAAAGACCATCGACGACCTAAAATCAGCGGATGCGCATCCTGGTCGTCGAGGACGAGAAAAAAACCGCTTCCTACCTCAGGAAGGGGCTCTCCGAAAACGGCTTTGTCGTGGACGTTGCCGGGACGGGCGAGGAGGGGCTCCACCTGGCCTTCTCCGTCGATTACGACCTCGTCATCCTCGACGTGATGCTGCCGGAGGGAAACGGCTGGTCCGTGATCTCCGGGATGCGGGCGAAGGGCCGGCAAACCCCGGTCCTTTTCCTGACCGCGCGGGATTCGGTGCCGGATCGGGTGCGGGGACTGGAGCTTGGGGCGGACGATTACCTCGTGAAGCCGTTCGCTTTCTCGGAGCTCCTCGCCCGGGTCCGCTCCATCCTTCGCCGCGGGCCGGCGAGGCAACCCGAGATCTTGCGCGCCGCGGACCTGGAGATCGACCCGGTGCGCCACAAGGCGAAAAGAGGAGGCAATGAGCTCGCTTTGACGCCGAAGGAATTCGCCCTTCTCTCCCTTCTCGTTCGACGGGCGGGCGAGGTCCTCTCCCGATATCTCATCGCGGAGCAGGTGTGGGATATCAACTTCGAGAGCGACACCAACGTCGTGGATGTGGCGATCCGGCGGCTCCGGAGCAAGGTCGACGATCCCTTCGAGAGAAAACTGATCCATACGGTCCGGGGAGTGGGCTATGTGTTCGAGGAGCGGTAGGGAGGGAGATACCGCGGGCCGCCCGCCCGCGACCGCCTCTTCGGGCACCTGGTCCATGGCCTCCCGGATCTTCCTTTCCCATACTCTCTCGGCTCTCGGCTTGCTCCTCCTGTCCATGACGTTTCTGTACTGGGGACTCGTCTCCAACCTCCACCGGGAAGACGCCGATTTCCTCGCCGGGAAGATCCGCGTCCTGCGCTCGATCTTGCGGGAAGACTCGGATGTGTGGGATCTCCTCGGGCAGGAGCTACGATGGGGGAGCGGCAATCCCTCCCGGACCAAATATTACGTCCGGGTTTTGGACGAAGGAGGGCGGATCCTGATCGAGACGCCTCGCATGGGGGATGTCCTTCCGTCGGGAGTGTTCGCCGTCCCGGCGCGGGACGCGGGGGACCAGGGCACGCGCACGCCGGGGAAGTGGAGGTCGCCTCGCGGCAGGTCGTATCTGCTGGCGTCGGCGTGGGCCGAGGTCGGGCGGTCGAGGGGGACCATGAGCCTTCTCCAGGTCGGGCTCGATGTTTCTCCCGAGGAGTCCCTTCTGGCCGACTATCGCCGCAAGCTCGGGGTTGCGCTTCTTGCCGGGATCCTGCTCTCCGCCGGCGCCGGGGTTCTCATCGCCCGGAGGGGGATGCGGCCCCTGGCGGAAATCACGGAGGCGACCCGGCGGATCAAGGCCACGCAGCTCCATGAGCGGATCGGCTCCGCCGGATGGCCCAGGGAACTCTCTCTCCTTGCCGTCTCGTTCGATCGGATGCTGGATCGTCTCGAAGAATCGTTCTCCCGCCTTTCCCGGTTCTCCGCCGATCTGGCGCACGAGCTGCGCACCCCGATCAACAACCTCATGGGGGAGGCCGAGGTGGCCCTGTCGAAGGAAAGGGAGCCGGAGGAGTATCGGCGGATTCTCGAATCGAGCCTGGAAGAGTTCGGAAGGCTCTCCCGCATGGTCGACAATCTCCTCTTCCTTGCCCGGGCGGAGAACCCCGAGACCCGAATCGAGCGGATGCCGCTCGACGCCGGAAAGGAGATCGAGGCCACCCGGGAGTTCTACGAAGCGGTGGCCAGGGAGCAACGGGTCGAGGTGACCTGTCACGGAACCGGAACGGTCCATGCCGATCCGACCCTTTTCCGGCGGGCGGTGAGCAACATCCTTTCCAATGCCCTGCGGCATACGCCCCCCGGGGGGAAAGTGGCCATTTCCGTCAGGGAACGGGAGGACCGCTCCACCGAGGTCGTCATCCGCGACACCGGCGCCGGGATTGCGCCGGATGACCTGCCCCGGATCTTCGACCGTTTCCACCGGTCCGCCGGGTCGAGAGCCGATTACCCCGAAGGAACGGGGTTGGGACTGGCCATCGTCAAGTCGATCATGGATCTCCATGGGGGAGGATGCAGGATCACGAGCGAACCCGACCAGGGGACCGTGGTCACCCTCGTCTTTCCGCGACCTCTTGCAACATGACGTCTTTGTAATCTTCCCGTCATCGCATCGTCAGACATCATCGGTATCCTGGAAAAATCCGGCTCGGGGTGAGCGAACCCGTCAAGCCGCCGGCCGGCGGGCGTCCGTTGAGATCATGCGGCGGGACCGCTGCGCTTCGGGAAGGGGCGCCCGGCTCATGATCGGAATTCGGCGAGGTGGTCGATGAAACTCCGGTGGCTGTTCGTTGCTCTCGTCCTGCTGGCCGGGTGCGCCGCCTACACGCCGAAACCGATCGTCCCCTCCGAAACGCTCTCCCGCTTCGAGTCCCGGACCCTGGACGATCCGGGGCTGAAGGAATTCATCGGGCGGAATCGGCCCCGGGACCTTCCGGCATGGCCCCCAGCGCAATGGGGCCTCCGGCTGCTCACGCTCGCCGCCTTCTACTATCACCCGGATCTGGATGTCGCGCGGGCCGAATGGGGTGTGGCCAGGGCGGGAGTGATCACGGCGGGACAGCGCCCGAACCCCGGGGCCGTTTTCGGCCCCGGATACAATGCGAGCTCGGCGAGCGGGATCTCGCCCTGGATTTTCGGATTTTCGCTCGACGTCCCGCTGGAAACCGCCGGCAAGCGGGGATACCGCGTGGCCCGGGCCGGGCATCTCGCGCAGGCGGCGCGCCTGAACATCGCCGCCGCGGCATGGAAAGTCCGCAGCCGCCTGAGGGCCCGCATGCTCGAACTCCAGGCGGCCGTTGAGACGGCGGCTCTTCGGGAAAGGGAGCGGGCGATCCGGGCGGAGCTCGTCCAGGCGCTGGAGAAACGCCTGGCGGCGGGGGAAGTGTCCCGGCCCGAGGTCACCCGGGCCCGGATCTCCCTGGATCGGACGGTTCTCCTTCTGGGGGATGCGCGGAAACGGATCGCCGAGGCGCGCGTGGCGGTTGCCGACGCCATCGGTGTGCCGGCGGCCGCCCTCGAGGGACACGACGTCTCCTTTGATTTCGTGAACGAGCTCCCCGCGGACCTCCCTCCGGCGGACGTGCGGCGGGAGGCCTTGCTGAATCGCCCCGACATTCTCGCGTCCCTTGCGGAATACGAGGCGGCCCAGTCGTCCCTTCAGCTGGAGATCGCCCGACAGTACCCGGACCTCCGTCTCGGTCCGGGATACAAGTGGGACCAGGGGGACAACAAGTGGTCCCTGGGCTTCTCCGTCTCCTTGCCGGTGTTCAACCGGAATCAGGGGCCGATTGCCGAAGCCGAAGCGCGCCGGGCGGAGTCCGCGGCCCGCTTCACCGCGCTGCAGGCCCGGGTGATCGGCGAATCGGATCGGGCCCTGGCGGGGTACCGCGAGAGCCTCAAGAAACTCGAGGCGGCGGATGCGTTGCTTGCGTCCCAACGAAGCCGCCGGCAATCGGCGGAAGAGATGTTTCGCGCCGGAGAGGCGGACCGCCTGACGCTCCTCGGCGCCCGGCTGGAGCTGGAAACGGGCGCGTTGGCCCGCCTGGAGGCGCTGGCCGGGGTTCAGCGGGCCCTGGGACGCCTGGAGGACGCGGTGGAGCGCCCGCTTGTTCCGGCGGAGGAATTCCCGCCGACACCTACGATGCCCCCGCGGCCGGGGGCAGGAGGATCGCGATGAGACTCCCAAGGGGGGTGAAAATCGCCTTGACGGTTTGCGTCCTGGCAGGGATCTGCGCCGTGCTGGTGTGGGCATACCTGGTGGGGCGAAAGGATCTGGCGGAAGAAAAGGAGCGGGAGCGCCCGGTGAAAACCGCCTCGCGCGTTTCGACCACGGGCGGGGAGACCGCGGTGACCCTCGACCGGGAGACGCAGGCCCGGATCGGGATCGTCGCGGTCCCTTTGAAGACCACGCGGCATGCCGGGGAGATCAAAGCCTACGGAACCGTTCTCCCGCTCCAGGACCTCGCCGGATTCATGACCGGTTACGCCTCGGCGAAGGGACGGCTGGAGGAGGCGCAGGCGAGCCTCGACGCCTCCCGGAAGGAATATGAGCGCCTGAAAACACTCCACGAAGAGGACCGGAACGTCTCCGACAGGGTGCTGGAGGCGGGCGAGGCGAAATGGCGCGCCGATCTCGCGGGCGTGCGGGCCGCGCAGGATGCCCTGCGATCCCTGGAGGGAATCGCCGCGCAGAAGTGGGGAAACGTGATCGCCGGATGGATCGTCGCGGGATCGCCGCCCCTGGAACGCCTGATCCGGCAGAGGGACTTCCTGGTCCTGGTCACCCTCCCATCGGGAACGAGCCTCCCGTCCCCGCCGAAAAGCGCCCGTGTCCGGGGTCCCTCCGGGGACTCCGTTCGCTCCAGGTTCGTTTCCTCCGCGCCCGCCACCGACCCCCGGATCCAGGGGATGAGCTTCTTCTATCTTGCGCCGGGAGGTCGGACGAGCCCGCTTCTTCCGGGGATGAATGTCGCCGCCTTCCTGGCGGTCGGCCCGAAGCGCGAGGGAACGATGATCCCCGCCGCGGCGGTGGTCTGGTGGCAGGGGAAGGGGTGGATCTACCTCCAAAAAGGTCCCATCCGGTTCTTCCGCCGGGACATCGCGACCGATACCCCGGTCGGCGAGGGTTGGTTCGTGACGAGTCGCTTCGCGCCCGGGGACCGGCTGGTGGTGACCGGCGCGCAGCTTCTTCTGTCCGAGGAGTTCCGTTCCCGGATCCAGGTCGGGGATTGAGGGGGCGGGGGTGGCGGGGACGGGGGCTGTAACATGCTGAACGCGATCGTCCGCTTCTCGCTCCGTTTCCGGGGGGCGATCATCGCGCTCGCCTGCATGCTTCTCGGTTACGGCTTCTACACGCTCCTCCAGGCCAGGTACGACGTCTTCCCCGAGTTCGCTCCGCCGCAGGTCGTCATCCAGACCGAAGCGCCGGGGCTGGCCCCGGAGCAGGTCGAGGTGCTGGTGACCCAGCCCATCGAGAATGCCATCAACGGCGTGCCGGGGATCGAATCGCTCCGCTCGGGTTCCATTCAGGGCCTCTCGGTCATCACCGTGACGTTCCGGTCGGGCAGCGACATCTACCGCGACCGGCAGGTGGTGGCCGAGCGCTTGGCCGGCGTCGGCGGGCGGCTGCCGAAGGGGGTCGGCGCGCCGGCCATGACCCCCCTGACCTCCTCGACGAGCGTCGCTCTCGTGATCGGATTGACGTCGGAGAAGCATTCGCTCATGGATCTCCGCACGATCGCGGATTGGACGGTCAAGCAGCGGCTGCTGGCCGTGCCCGGCGTCGCCAAGGTCCCGGTCTTCGGCGGGGAAGTGAAGCAGCTCCAGGTCCAGGTCCGTCCCGACCGGCTGATTCGATACGGCCTGGCCCTGGATGACGTCCTGTCCGCGGCGCGCCGGGCCACCGGCGTCCTGGGGGCCGGCTTCATCGACACCGGAAACCAGCGCATCGACCTGCAGACCCGTGGGCAGTCCGTCACGCCGGCCCGGCTCGCCGGCACCGTCCTCGTGCACCGGAACGGCGCCAACGTGATGCTGTCGGACGTCGCCTCCGTCGTGGAGGCTCCGGAACCCCCCATCGGCGCTGCCGCCGTCATGGGGAAGCCGGGGGTCATCCTGGTCATCTCCGCGCAGTACGGGGCGAACACGATCGAGGTGACCCGGGGAGTGGACCGGGCGCTGGACGGGCTGCGCCCCACGCTGGAAGCCCAGGGAGTCGATCTCCACCCGAACCTCTTCCGGGCCGCGAACTTCATCCGGACGGCGATCGGGAACATGAAGTCCTCGCTGCTCCTCGGCGCCGTTCTGGTCGTCGCCGTGCTCTTCCTGTTCCTCTTCGACCTGAGGACGGCGGCGATCTCCTGCACGGCCATCCCGTTGGCGCTGCTGGCGGCGGTCACGGTCCTGGAACGGCTGGGCGCAAGCCTCAACACGATGACCCTGGGAGGGATGGCGATCGCCATCGGCGAGGTCGTCGACGACGCCATCATCGACGTGGAAAACATCACGAGGCGCCTGAGGGAGAACCGCCGCCGGGAAAGGCCCCTCCCCCTGTCGCGGGTCGTGCTGGACGCCTCCATCGAGGTGCGAAGCGCCGTGGTGTACGCCACCTTCGCCGTGGCGCTCGTGTTCGTCCCCGTGTTGACCCTCTCCGGGCTGGCGGGGCGGCTGTTCGCTCCCCTCGGCATGGCCTATATCCTGGCGATCCTCGCCTCGCTGCTCGTCGCGCTCACCGTGACGCCCGCGTTGTGCCTTCTTGTCCTGGGGCGCGGGGATCTGCGGGAGAAGGAACCTCCCGTCGTCCGGTGGCTGAAAGCGGGATACGAATCGCTGCTGCTTACGGTGGAGCGCCATCCGCGGGCGGTACTGGCGGGCGTGCTGCTCCTGACCGCCGGCGGCCTGGCGATCGTGCCGTTCTTCAGCCGGTCGTTTATCCCCGAGCTCCAGGAGGGGCACTTCCTCGTCCACATGGCGGCCGTCCCCGGGACATCGCTTCAGGAATCGATGCGGCTGGGAGGCCGCGTGACCCCCGAGCTCCTGAAGCTCCCCTTTGTCCGCTCCGTGGCGCAGCGGGCGGGACGGGCGGAGAAGGCGGACGACATCCTGGGGACCCACGACGCGGAGTTCGAGGTGGACCTCAAACCCCTCGAAGGCGCGCAGGGGGAAGCCGCCCTGGCGGAGATCCGCGGCGTGCTGGGGCAATTCGCCGGCGTGAATTTCGCCGTGAAGACCTTCCTGACGGAGCGGGTGGAGGAGACCTTGTCCGGGTATACGGCGTCCGTCGTGGTCAATCTGTACGGGAACGACCTCGACGTGCTGGACGCCAAGGCCGGCGAAGTGGCCCGGGTGCTGGGTTCCGTCCCCGGGGCGACGGAGGTCCAGGTCCGGTCTGCGCCGGGCACGCCCCGGCTCGTCGTCCGGCTCCGGAAGGACGACCTGGCGCGATGGGGTTTCGACGCGGTCGATGTGCTCGAAGCGGTCCGCACCGCCTACCAGGGCGACATCGTCGGCCAGGTCTACCACGGCAAGCGGGTCCACGACGTCTCGGTGATCCTGGATGCCCGTGACCGGGGGACGATCTCCGGCGTCGGGGCCCTGCCCCTCCGCAACGCCGCGGGGAGCTACGTCCCTCTCCGGCAGCTTGCCGACATCTACGAGACGTCCGGGCGTTACGTGGTGCTGCACAACGGGGCGAGGCGGGTCCAGGCGGTGACCTGCAACGTGGCGGGACGCGGGGTCAACTCCTTCGTCGCGGAAGCGAAGAGACGGGTGAGTTCAGGGGTTTCCCTGCCTCCCGGGACCTACGTGGAATTCGGCGGGACCGCCGCGGCCCAGGCCCGGTCGCAGCGGGACCTGGCCCTCCATTCCCTGCTGGCCGCCGTCGGCGTCATCCTGCTCTTGTCCATCGTCCTGCAGAACGGCCGGAACCTGCTGCTGGTCCTGGCGAATCTTCCCTTCGCCCTGGTGGGAGGGGTCCTGGTGGTTTTCGCGACGGGAGGCAAGTTGTCTCTCGGCTCCATGGTCGGCTTCGTGACCCTGTTCGGGATCACGCTGCGGAACTCCATCATGCTGATCTCGCACTACGAGCGGCTGGTGGCCGTCGAGGGGATGCCGTGGACCCTCGAAACGGCGCTGCGGGGGGCCTCCGACCGGCTGGCGCCGATCCTGATGACCGCCCTGGTGACCGCCTTCGGCCTGCTGCCGCTGGCGATCGGCAGCGGGGCGGCGGGACGCGAGATCGAAGGTCCCCTCGCGACGGTGATCCTGGGCGGCCTTGCGACCTCCACCGCGCTCAACCTCCTGGTGATGCCGACGCTGGCGCTCCGGTACGGCCGGTTCGAGAGCGAGGAATCCGCTGCAGGAACAGGTAAAGGGCCGGCATGAAGACCAGGACGAGCGGCACGGCGACCAGGAGCCCCGAGATGATCGCGATGGCGAGCGGAGTCTGCATGGCCGCCCCCGTGCCGATTCCGAGGGCCAGCGGCATGAGGGCGAGGATGGCGATCATCGAGGTCATGACGATGGGCCGCATCCGCATCCGGCCGGCGGCGATCAGGTCGCGGGGATCATGGGCCCCCGACGGGTCGAGCTCGGCGAAATAGAAGATGGCGATCTCGGTGACGATGCCGACGATCATCGTCATTCCCATCATCGCGGAGATGTTGAGCTCGGTGCCCGTGACCCAAAGCCCCAGGAAGACGCCGCTCATCGACAAAAGGGTCGTCAGGAGGATGCTCAGGACGGTGGTGAAGCGCTCATAGAGGAACAGCAGGAGGACGGTGACGAGCATGATGGCGCTCAGAAACACCGCCACGAGACCGCGGAAGGACTTCTGCTGTTCCCGGTAGAGCCCGCCGTACTCCAGGTATGCTCCGGCCGGCAACGGAAACCTCCCCAGGACGGACCGGATCTCCCGCATCGTGGACCCGAGGTCCCGCCCCTCGATGCGCCCGGTCACCGCGACCATCCGCCGGAGATCTTCCCGCGTCACCTGCGCCTGGCCCTCCGCGATGCCGACCTCCGCCACCCGTTTCACGGGAAGATAATGGCCGTCCGGCGCGCGCAGCCGCAGGCGCCGGATCAGGGAAATCCGGTCGCGGAGGCCGGGGGGCGTCCAGATCCGGACGCCGATCATCTTCTCCCCCGCCTGGACCTGGCTCGCCACGTTCCCTTCGAGCTGCGCCTGGATCTGGCGGGAGACGGCATCCGGATCGAGCCCCTCGAGGGACGCCTTCACCCGGTCGACCCGGATGCCCACGGCGTCCCCCGCGATGGTGATGCCGTCGAAAACTTCCACGACGCCCGGGATCCCGCGGATGCCGGCGGCGACCTCCGGCGCGACCTTTCGGAGCAGGGCCTCGTTGTCGCTGAACAGCTTGACCTCGACCGGCTGCGGCACGGCCGTCAGGTCGCCGATCAGGTCCTCCATGAGCTGGGCGGTCTCGATCCGCAACCCCGGAACCTGATTCTCCACCCGCCGGCGGAGATCGGACATGACCGCGTCGATGCCCCGGCGCGGGGGCGGCTTGAGGTGGATGAAGAAATCCCCCTCGTTGGACTCCGTCACGCCGCCGCCCAACTGCAGGCCGGTCCGGCGCGAGTAGCTGTCCACCTCCGGGAGGGAGGTGATGATCGCTTCGACCTGTCGCAGGAGCCGGTCGGTTTCGGCGACCGAGGTGCCCGGCGCGGCCTTGTAATCGAGTATGAACCCCCCCTCGTCCATGTGCGGCATGAAGCCGGAGCCGACCCTCGTGTACGAAAGATACCCGATGGCGCCCAGTCCGAGGAGGATGGGCAGGATCAGCCACGGCCGCCCGAGGAGCCCCGCCATCCACCGTTCGTACCCCCGGTGCATCAGGCCCATGACCTTGCCGACGGACTCGAGACGCTCGGCATCCTTCCGTTTCAGGAAGAGATGCCCGAGCAGGGGGATGGCCAGGTAGGCGGCGAAGAACGAGATCACGAGGCTCGCGGCGACGGTCAGGGCAAGCGCCTTGAAGAATCCTCCCGTGACCCCTCCCAGGAACGCCAGGGGGATATACACGACGATCGTCGCGAGGGAGGACCCCGCCAGCGGCCGCGTCATCTCGATGGCGGCGGAAAGGACCGGCCCTTCCCGCGCCTCCCCGGACTCCCGCCCCTCGCTCATGCGGCGCATGATGAATTCGAGCATGACGACTCCGTCGTCGACAATCAGTCCCACAGCCGCTGCCATGCCGCCCAGCGTCATGATGTTGAAGCTCATGTGGAACACGTCGAGGAGAAGGACCGTCGCAGCGAGCACGCCGGGCAGGACGATGGCGATGATCACGGTGATGCGCAGGCTGCGCAGGAACATCAGGAGGATGACCGCCGCCAGGACGGCGCCGATGAAAATGGAGTCCCGGACGCTCAGGGCGGAGGCGACGACCAGCTCGGACTGGTCGTAATACGGCTTGATCCGGATGTCCGCCGGGGTCTGGCCCCGGAAGGCGCCGATCCGCCGGTCGATTTCCCGGACCAGCGACACCGTGTTGGCCCCCGGCTGCTGCATGATGTTCATCAGCACGGCATCCCGGCCGTTGGCCGTCACCCGGAACCACTGCGGAACTTCCCCTTCCCGGACCTCCGCCACGTCGCCCAGCTCGATGACGCCGTTGCTGCCGCTGCGCAGGACGGTGTGCCGGATGTCCTCGGTCCTCCGGAGGCGCGTGTCGGAGAGGGCGAGATAGAGGCGGTAGCGGTCCTCCAGCCGGCCCACCGCCGTCACGACGTTGTTGGCCGACAGCGCGTCCGCGACGTCCTTGAGCGAGAGCCCCGCCGCCTGGAGCCTCGCCGGGTCCGCCAGGACCTGGTACTCCGCCTGCCCGCCCCCCAACACCTCCACCCGGGCGACCCCCGGGACGGTGGAAACCACGGGCCGCAACCGGAAGTAGGCGAAGTCGCGCAGGCGAACGAGGTCGCGGCGGGCCGAGGTGAGCGCAAGCCCCAACACGGGGAAGACGGTCGGATCCATCCGCCGGGCGGTGAAGGAGGTCCCCCGCGGCAACCGGGGAAGCGCCCGGTTCACGGCGGATTCCACCTCCAGGAGCGCCGTGACCATGTCGCTTCCCCACTCGAAATTGACGGAGATGTCGGCGGAGCCGCGGCTGCTCGTCGAGCGCATCCCGCGCACCCCCGGCACTCCCCGAAGGGCCTGCTCGAGGGGTTGGGTCACTTCCACCACCATCCTGTCCACCGGCCGGTCCCCGGAATCCACGTTGACGACGATGCGGGGAAACTGGACCCGGGGGAAGATCGCCACGGGCATGCGAAGCGCGGCGAGCGCACCGCCCAGGGCGAGCAGGGTCATGAGAAAGAGGAGGGAACGGCTGTGCCGCTGAAGCCACGCGCCCATCAATGCGATCCCTGGAAGCGCACGGCCATTCCGTCGGAAAGCTCGTAATTCCCCGACGTCACCACCGTCTCGCCGGGACTCAAGCCCTTGCGGATCTCCACGAAACGGCCGTCATCCCGGCCGGCGTCGACGAACCTCCGTCGTGCCCGCCCGTGGTCGACGACGAAGACATACCCCTTGTCCCGCTCGTAAAGCACCGCCGTCCGCGGGACGGCCAGGACCCGGGATTCGGCTTGGGTGAAAATCTCCCCTCGCACCATGGCGCCGGGAAGGATCCCCGGAACGGCGGGGAGCGGCACGACGGTTTCCGCCAGGCGGGTCTGCGCGTTCACCTGCCGGAACACCTCGCTGATCCGGCCGGTCACCGGTTCCGCGCCCGGATACAGCGGGCGGACCTGGACCTCCTGGCCGGCGCGGACGCCCGGGAGGTCTTCCGGTTCCACGCCCAGCCGGACCCTCAACCGGGTCCCGTCGGCCAGGCGCAAAAGAGGCGCGCCGGGGGCGGCGATCTGTCCCTCCCGGATGAGGACGGCCTCCACCACGCCGTCCATGCCCGCCCGCAAGACCAGCCCCTCTTCGCCGAGATACCGTTTCCGGAGCTCGGCGAGAACGGCTTTCGCCTTGGACAGGGCTTCCTCGGCGGCCTGCACGTCCGCGTTCGTGGCGAGCTGACGTGCCTGGAGCTCCGTCAGACGATCCAGAGTCTTTTGGGCGAACACGAGATCGAGCCGGGCCCTCTCGATCTCCATGCTTGCGTTGGCCGTGGGAAGCAGGATGAGAAGCGGGTCCCCCGCGCGGACGGGCTGCCCGGCGGAGACCAGCACCCGTTTCACCACGCCTTCTCCCTGGAGATCCTCCACCCGGGAATGCTCCGGGGCATACTCCACGACGCCGTAGGCCGTCAGGCTTTTTTTCATGGACATGAAGCGCGCCTGCGAGATCTCCACGAGGACGGACGGG
This sequence comes from Deltaproteobacteria bacterium, assembly GCA_023488945.1. The sequence continues at coordinate 5,934 of JAMDBZ010000020.1, read as the reverse complement.
GCTTCGGTGGTTTTCCCTCCCTCCGCCGTTGCGGCGCCGCTGAAGAGCGAAGATCCCGCCATGACGGCGAACAGGCCCGCGAAGATTTTCCGATGCGGATTCATACGTCCCCCCCTCATGGATTCCAAGGTGCGCCGACCGCGAGCTGCAGGGCCACCTGCTGCTCCGCGGCCGCCTGCTCCAGGCTCAATAAAGCGAGCCTCTTGTCGAGAAGGGCGGCCCGCACCGCCTCGTAGGCCAGCAGGGTCACATCCCCGTTCGCGACCGCGTCGCGCATCGTCTGTTCCGCCCGTTCCAGCTCCGGCAGCTCGCGGGCCAGAACGGCGCGCTGCCTGCCGATGCGTTCGAGGTCGGCGGACAGCCCCGCGATGTCGGCACGGGCACTGTGCAGTCGCGAGACGTATTCCGCGTAAAGCCGCTCGCGCGTGGCCCGGGCGACGGCGATCCCTCCCCGGTTCCGGTTCCACAGGGGGAGGTCCAGCCCCACGGTGAACCCGATGGTCCGGATGTCGCTCGTGTCCCGCGCGCGGCTCACTCCCAGGGTGAAAGCCGGGAACTGGCGCAGGACTTCCCGGTACACCCTCTCTTCCTGTGCCGCGTACCCCGCCTGCAGGGCGATCAGATCCAGCCGCTGCCTTCGCGCCTCGGCGAAAAGCGTCCCGGCGTCGCGGGAGGGGGGGTCCGCAAGCGCCGTCGCGGCGACGGGGATCGTCCTGCCCGGCGGGAAGCCCAGGCGCCGGTTCAGCTCCTGCCGCGTTTTTTCCAGGTCCCTGGCGAGCGAAAGCGCCCGGTCCTCCGCGTCCAGGTAGGCAACCTGTCGCAGGCCGAACTCGTCGATCTTCGCATCCCCCCGGTTCAGGTTGCTGCGGGTGATTTCCAGGATCCGCGCGGCCGCCTCCGCGGCCTTCCGGGCCACCCGCTCCCGCTTCCCCAGGTATGCCGCGCGCTCGGCAAGCAGCCGCACCCGGTTCGCCGCGAGCCATTCCCGCCACGCCACGTCGTAACGGATCCTCTCCCGGTCCCTTTCCGCGATCCGGCGCCCGGTCCCCCGGAGAATCACCTTGGCGAGATCCCAGCCGAGCCCGGCATTGAAGGCGTTCACCAGGTCCGGCGGTCCGTCGAGAGGATGGTCCAGGCCGAAGGAGAACTGGGGGTCGGGCAACAGCCCGGCGCGGAAAACCTGCGCCTCCGCGACGCCTTCTTCCGCCCGCAGCGCCTTCAGTTCCGGATTCACCAGCACCGCGATGGCGGCGAGCTCCTTGCCGGTCAGAGGCTGGGAGAAATCCAGTGCGATGGGGGGAATCCGGGGATGGCGGAGTCTTGCCGCCTCCTGGGCCAGAGTCACGTTGTCGGGTACGGCCAGGGCGGAATCGAGCCGCTCCCCGTCGAGCGGTTTCGGGTGATAGGCGGCGCAGCCCGCCAGGAATGCGGCGAAGAATGCGACGGCGGCAAGCCCCGCGCTCCCCCGACCGCCGAACCCGCCGCCCCGGCGCGTCATGACCCGAACCTCACCGTCGCCCGGAGTCCCCTGCCGCCATGGCCCGCTTCGAGCGTGACCCGCCCCCCGAGGCGCTCCGCGATCTTCCTGACGATGGCAAGGCCCAGGCCGCTCCCGGGAGCGCCGGTCCCCGCGCAACGGTAGAACCGGTCGAACACCCGGGTCATCTCCCGCTCCGGAATGCCGGGGCCGTTGTCCTCGACGACGATCCGTGCGCCCGTCTCGTCCCCCAGCAGACCGACGTCCACGCGCCCGCCTTCCGGTGTATACCGGATGGCGTTGTCGATCAGGTTCCCGAGCAGGATCTGCAACTGTTCCGCGTCCGCGTCGATCCGGGCGGGATCGGCGTGCGCCAGGCCCAGGTCGATCCCCTTCTCCTGGGCGGCGGGCGACCACTCCGCCACCGAGGTTCGGACGAGGTCCGCGAGGTCGAGCCGGGTCAACCGGTGCGGAGTCGCCTCGGGCTCGAGCCTGGCCATCGTCAGCAGCTGCTGGACCAGCCGGCTCGCGCGGTGTATCCCGCCCTTCAGCCGGGCCATCGCCGCCGCTTTTTCCTCTGCGGTGACGGACCGCTCGACGATCTGCAACTGCAGGTCGACGGCGGCCAGGGGCGTCCGGAGCTCGTGCGCCGCGTCCGCGACGAATCTGTGCTGCGCTTCCATGGCCTGCGAGAGGCGTTCCAGGAGATCGTTCAGTTCCCTGACGAGCGGCGCGATTTCTTTCGGCAGGTTCCGTTCGGGCAACGGCTCCATGGCGGAAGGGTTTCGCCGCCCGACCCCGGCCGCGACCGCGGCCAGCGGCCGCAGTCCGCGGCCCACCGCGATCCAGATCAGGATCCCCAGGGCGGGGATCAGCGCGAGCGACGGCGCGAGGAGGCTCATGGCGATGCCGGCGCTGATTTCCCGCCTTGCGCTCAACGGCTGGGCCACCTGGATGGTCCGGGCCGGTTCCGTCAGGACGAAGAGACGCCAGCGATCTCCATCGCGCGAGACCGTGCCGAACCCCGAACGGGAAGAACGGGGCGGAAGGACGCCCGGGCGGGAAGCGTATGCCAGCACGCCCTCGCGATTCCACACCTGGACAACGACGTCGTCTTCCTCTTCACTTCCCGGTCCGCCGCCGGACGCCGCGGGCAGGAAGACTTCCTGGTGCCGCAGCGAAAGGGCCACCTGACGCAACTGGCGGTCGAAAAGCTCGTCGACTTCCTCCCGCGCTTCGTAATAGGTGAACGCGCCCGCCAGCGCGCAGGCCATGAGCGACGCCGAAAGCAGCCAGACCAGGAGGCGGCGGCGGATGGACGTCATGGGATTTTCGCCACCATGTAGCCCACCCCCCTCACGGTCCGGATGATCTCGGCGCCCAGTTTTTTCCGGAGGTTGTGGATGTGCACCTCCACGGCGTTGCTTTCCACTTCCTCGTCCCATCCGTACAGCCGCTCCTCCAGCCGGGCGCGCGACAGGACCGCCCCCGGTTTCTCCAGGAGCGCCTGCAGCAGCGCGAACTCGCGGGCCGACAAAAGCAGCGGATTCCCCCGGCACGCGGCCTCGTGGGTGACGGGGTCCAGCGTCAACGCCCCGTAGACGATCAGCGGCTGCGCGCGCCCCGCCCGGCGCCTCAGCAAGGCGCGGATCCGCGCCGCCATCTCCTCGAGGTCGAACGGCTTCACGAGGTAATCGTCCGCGCCCGCGTCCAGTCCCCGGACGCGGTCCGCCACGGCGTCGCGCGCCGTCAGGATCAGGACGGGGATCCCGTTGCCCCGGCGGCGGAGTCCCTTGAGCAGGTCGAGGCCGGACTTTCCCGGCAAGCCGAGGTCGAGGAGCAGGAGATCGTAAGGCTCGGTGTCCAGGGCCAGCTCCGCGTCCTTGCCGTCCCGCGCCCAGTCCACGGCGAAGCCGTCCTGGCGCAGGCCGTGACGAACGCTTTCCCCGATCATCGGGTCATCTTCGACGAGCAACAGCCGCATGCGCGCTCGCTCCCGGTCCCCAAATTATCGCATTACCGCCGCCGCACCAAGCGGAAGGCGACCAGGCCTCCCATCGCCAGCGGGATGCCGAAGGCGACCGGAAGAATCCTCCGGGACTCGACGACCGGTTTGCGCCGGACGTGGAAGTCCGCGAACGGGCTGGTGACGATCCGGCCGGCGCCGCGCGCCACGGCGCTGATCACCACCCGGTAATCACCCGCCTGGATCAGCCGCATCGGCCATTCCGCCTCGACCTGTTCCCCCGGCGCAAGGGCGGCTCGCGTCACGGCCTTGAGCGCGCTCCAGTCCTCGAGGTCCACCGGTTGCTCATGGCCGGCATCGACCCGGACCAGACTGATCCAGGCGACCACCCCCTCGGCGGGAGCGCGGCCCGTGTTGCGGATGACGCTGCGGAACGTGAGCCTGTCGCCCATTTGCGGCGATTGCGGGTTCCGCCCGTCCGCGAACAGGGTGATGTCCAGCGGGGCGCCGGCGATCGCCGTGCCGGCGAAGGACAGGAATGCGATCAGGACGAGACATGGCGCGAGGGTTCGGATCTTCATCGGGGCCTCCTAAATCTTCATCGTCCGCGCGCTGCGGCCGGCGAACGCCATCGCCAGGCAGAGCCACACGAGCACGACGGCGAACCGGGCCGCCTGCGCCCGGAACGGTTGCGAGTCGATCACGATGCCGTCGAACCCGTTGAGCGCCGCGGAAAACGGGTTCGCCGCATCGAACATCTTTCCGACCGCGCTTTGCCGCAGGCCGGGCCCGAGCAGCACGGGGCTGGCCGACAGCACCAGGGTCACCAGGGAGGTCGAGAGCGCCGTCCGCACGGTGCCGAAACGCGCGGAGAGGCCGACGGCGAAAAAGCCGAACCCCAGCACCAGCGGCGTGCCGAACGCCGCCAGGGCGAGGACCGCCGGGAGAAGGTTCTGCCCCCGGCTGCCGACCGCCCACAGGTACGGAAGACCCAGGACGTACGCAGCGCACCAGGCGACGACCTGCCCCCCCATTTTCCCCGTGACGATCTCGGCGGGACTGAGCGGCGTCAGCAGCAGCGGGACGAGGCTGCCGCGCTCCCGTTCTCCGGCCAGGGAGTCGCTGCCGGCGACCACGGCCAGGAGCGCGCCCAGCGCGCAGATCGTCCCCATCACCATGTAGACGACCTGGGCGTTGTCCAGCAGGCTGAGTTCGGTGTTGCTCACGAGGAGAAGGCTCAGGACCGACAGCACCGCGGTCAGGGCCGCAAGCCAGGCCAGCCCCCGCCCGCTTTTCAGAAGCTCCCCGCTTTCCTTGCGGGTCATCGACAGGATCGGGTTCATGACGCGTTCTCCCTTTCGATGAGGTTCAGGTAGAGATCCGACAGTCCGCCGCTTTCATTGTGGATTTCCACGATCCCCCAGCCCGACGCGTAAAGGGCGCGCCAGACCGAATCGGGGCTCCGGCCGGCGGGGATGTTCAGCCGCAGCCACTCGCCTTCCGTCCCGGCGACGCTGACATCGGCCGGGAGGCCGGCGCCGGAGGGAGGCGCCGACAGGCGCAACCGGTACCGCGACGCCGCCCGGGGGGACGCCATCAGCGCGGCCATGCTCCCCTCGAGCACCGTCTTCCCGCGATGGATGATGCCGATCCGGCTGCAAAGCCGCTCTACGTCGTCCAGGAGATGGGTGCACAGCAGGATGGCGACGCCGTGCCGGCGGTTCAGATCCAGCAGGACGTCGTGGATGTCGCGCCGGCCCCCCGGGTCCAGACCGTTTGTCGGCTCGTCGAGGATCAGCAGCCGGGGATTGTTCATCATGGCCCGCGCCAGGCCCAGCCGCTGTTTCATGCCGTGCGAATAGGTCCGGACCGGCCTCGGGTTCCCGGGATCGAGCCCGACGCGGTCGAGGAGGCGGCCCGCCGCATCGTCCGGCAGCGGCAGGCCGTAGAGCCCGGCGAACCAGCGGAGGTAGTCCGTCGCGCTCATCCAGTCGTAGAAACCGCCCTGTTCCGGCAATACCCCGATCGCGCGATGCAGGTCGGACCGCCGCCGGACGGGATCGAGTCCAAGGACCGCGACCTTGCCGGACCCCGCGGCGCGCAGTCCGGTCACCACCGAGAGCGCGGTGCTCTTCCCCGCTCCGTTTTCCCCCAGCAATCCGTAGATGTCACCCTCCCGCATGGACAGATTGATCCCGTTCAGGACCGGCCTCCCCTGGAGGGCCAGCCGCAATTCCGTGATTTCGATGGTCATGGTCATGGGAGTCTCCTTCGGCGGGACGATCCGGCCCGTCCCGGCGGATTGCGTTGTCCTCAATGCCGCGCGGATTTCGACATCCGCTCACTCCTCGCGTTCCGATTCTCCCTCGTGTTCCCCGGACGTGCCGTCGCGGTCGGCCTGGACGCTCAGGACCTTCCCGCTGAGGGAGTCCACCTTGACATCCATCGTCTTGTCGCCCCTGGCGACCTCCACTCCATAGACGAGGGCCCC
>JAMDBZ010000018.1 GCA_023488945.1 Deltaproteobacteria bacterium | reverse complement strand
GCCCCCTGTCTGCCTTCCAGGAACTTGCCTTCCTGGGTGCCGTTCTCGTCATGGCGGTCGGCGCGCGCCTGGCCACCTGGAAGGGGTGGGTGAGCGGGACATGCCGGGCGTGCGGCGTCCACCTGATGATCTCGGGGAGCCGCGACGCGGCCGACCTCTGCACGCCGTGCCGCAGCCAGGTCGGCGGGGGGGTCCGCGAAGGCGAGGAGAGAAACCGCCGGCTCCTCGCGATCGTAATGCACAGGCGGTTCGTCCAATTCGCCTCGATCGCGGTCCCCGGCTCCGGCAGCCTGTGGGCGGGGAAGGAGATCCGGGCCATGATTTACGGGATGGCGCTGTCCCTCGCCCTGGCGGTCGTCTCGGCTTCCCTCGCGGGGGGCCGTTCCGGGAGCTCCTTGATCATCGAGCTGCAGTCCATCATCGGGGCCTGGGCCCTGGTGGCGACGGCGGTCCTGTGGCTCGGGGGGGCCGCCTGGGGGATCTGGTCGTTCGCGGATCTTCAGCAACGCTGCAACATCTCGGGGCTCAAGAGGTAGGCGGTGCAGGGGAAAGTCGCAGATTTCGGCATCCCGGACATCTTCCAGCTCATCTCCAGCCAGGGGAAGAGCGGGGCGCTCCGGATCCGCGGGGACGACCGGGAGATCGTCTTCCTTTTCTCGGACGGGCAGATCGTCGACGTCCAGCCGGAGAAGGGACGCCCCCCCGAGGGGATGCTGGGAAAGATGCTCGTCGACGCCGGCTACCTTTCCGATCCGGAGCTGCGCCGGATCCTCGCCACGCAGGGAAGAAGCCCCAGGAAGATCGGCGAGATCCTGGTGGAGGACAAGAAGCTCTCCCCCGAGACGCTCGCGCGGTACCTCTACCTCCAGGTCAAGGAGATGCTGTTCTTCTCGCTCCGGATCAAGGAGGGGGACTACCGGTTCGAAGGGTTCGCCGTCCGCCCGCCCGCCTGGATGAAGTTCCCGATCCGCGCCGACGTGCTCATGATGGAGGGGATGCAGTTCCTCGACGAATACCCCCTCTACCGCGGGAAGTTCCCCCCGGGCAGGTTCCTGGTCGCGCGGCAGCCCGGCGTCAAGGCGGACTTCACGGCGCTCTCGGAGGAGGAGCGGAATCTCTGGAAGGTGATCGATTTCTCGCCGGACCCGTGGCGCGTCTGCCGGAGAGCGTGCGTGACGTGGTTCGAGGGGATCAAGGCGCTTTCGCTCCTCCTCGATCGGGGGTATATCAAGGTGGTCGCCGCGGCCGACGAGGCTGCGGACGCTTTCCGCCGGATCCGGGTGGAGATGGGGCGCCGCCGCCGGATCGGGCGGGTCCGGGTCGCGTCCTGGGTTGTCGCCCTGGCCCTCGCGGGATGGTGGATCGGCAACGGCCTGCTGTCGGCGTCCGCCACGCGGGCCTTCTCCTCGTGGATCCGGTTCTTCTGACGGGGGGGCGCGGCGCGGATGGGCGGTGAGACGGTGAGCAGGATGCTGCGGTTCGAGGATTCCTCGCTGCTGCCGGACCTCTTCGGGAGCCACGACGATCACCTGCGGATCGTGGAGCAGGCGCTCGGAGTCTCCGTGTCCCCCCGGGGGAACGAGGCGGTCCTGTCCGGCGACGCGCTCTCCGTCGACCTGGCCGACAGGGTTCTCACGGGACTGTACCGCGTCCTGCGGAAGGGGATCCCCGTGACGTCGAACGACGTGTCGTCCGCCGTGCGGATCGTCTGCGCCGACCGGACCGCCGAGGTGTCCGACGTGTTCCAGGACGTCGTATTCGTCTCCTCCCGGCGCAAGATGATCGCCCCGAAGAGCGTTGCGCAGAAACGGTATCTCGACGCCATCCGCGACCACGACATCGTGTTCGGCGTCGGCCCGGCCGGGACGGGGAAGACGTTCCTCGCCATGGCGATGGCGGTGTCGCTCCTGACGCGGAAGGACGTGAAGCGGATCATCCTGACGCGGCCGGCCGTCGAGGCGGGCGAGAAGCTCGGCTTCCTGCCGGGCGACATGGCGGAGAAGGTCAACCCCTACCTCCGCCCGCTCTACGACGCCCTCTACACGATGTTGGAGTACGAGCAGGCGGCCAAGCTCGTCGAGCGCGGGATGATCGAGGTGGCCCCCCTCGCATTCATGCGGGGGCGCACTCTCGACGACGCCTTCGTGATCCTGGACGAGGCCCAGAACACGACCTCCGAGCAGATGAAAATGTTCCTGACCCGGATCGGGTTCGGGTCCAAGGCCGTCATCACGGGGGACATCACGCAGACCGACCTCCCCTCCGGGCGCGTCTCGGGGCTGCGGGAGGCGCTCGACATCCTCAAGGGGATCGAGGGGATCCGGTTCTGCTGGTTCACGGAGATCGACGTCGTGCGTCACCCGATCGTCCAGGAGGTCATCAAGGCGTATGAGCGGTACGAGAAGCGGGATGCGGAGTAACGGCCCGCCCGGGCCCCTCGGGAGCCGCAGGCGCCTTCCGTACCGGGAGGCGGCCATCGGGCTTCTCTCCGCCGCGGTCTTCGTCGCCCTGTTCTACTTCTTCGGAGAGGAACTCTTCCCCCGGTCCGCGGGGCGGTTCGGCGCGATGTTCCCGTTCGTCGGAGCCGTCGCCTTGACGCTGGCGGTGACGCTGTTCCTGACCGAGTGGTTCGGCTTCGCCGGCCGCGAGGTCCGGAAGGTCCGGCTGGCCGTCCGGGACTTCCTCTTCCTGTTCACGCTCGCCCTCGTCCTGCTCTTCTTCGCGAAGACGATCGTGGACGTCCTCTCCGGCGTGCCGGCCTGGAGGAGGACGGTCCCGTCCCGCGCCTTCGCGTACCTGATCCCGATCCCGGCGATCGCGATCGTCGTCCGCGTGCTGCTGAACTCCGAAGTGGCGATCCTCTTCACGGTGGCCGCCTCCGTCTTGACGGCGGCCGCCGCATCGGGACGGTGGGCCATGCTGCTGTTCCTCCTCCTGGCGGGAACCGCCGGCGCGGCGCGGTCGGGGCGGATCCCCGACCGGTACCGGATGATCCGGGCCGGGGTCCTCACGGCCCCGGTGTGCGCCGTCGGGGCGATGGCGCTGGAGCTGGCATTCCACGGCGCAGCCGGGATCCGGTGGGCGGGCCTCTTCGGGGCGATCAACGGGCTTGCCGCGGGGCCGATTGCGCTGGCGATCCTGCCGCTGGCCGAGTACGCGTTCGGGTACGCGAGCGATATCCGGCTCATGGAGATGGCGAACACGGAGCACCCGCTCCTGCGGCGCCTCATGACCGAAGCGCCGGGGACATTCCACCACAGCGTCATGGTCGGCACGCTCGCCGAGGCGGGGGCGATCGCCATCGGCGCCAATCCCCTCCTGTGCCGCGTAGCCGCCCTGTTCCACGATGTCGGGAAGGTCTCGAAGCCGGAATATTACTCCGAGAACCAGGCGGGGACCGGGAACGTCCACGACACGCTCTCGCCGGGGATGAGCCGGACGGTCATCATCTCCCACGTCAAGGAGGGGGCTCGCCTGGCCGCGGAGCACCGCCTCGGCGACCGGATCGGCGAGATCATCGCCCAGCACCACGGGACGAGCTTCCTGTACTGCTTCCTCGAGAAGGCGCAGCCGCAGATCCGGGACCGGCGGGCCTCGGATGAGGCGTTCCGGTACCCGGGGCCGAAACCGAGGACCCGGGAGGCCGCCATCATCATGCTCGCCGACGCCGCCGAGGCGTCCGCGCGGAGCCTCCGGGAGCCCGCGCCGGCCGAGGTCGAGAAGGCGGTGATCCGGGTCGTGAACCGCGCCTATCTCGACGGCCAGCTCGACGAGTGCGACATGACGCTGCGCGACCTGCACGCCATCGGAGGGGCGTTCTCCAGGGTCCTCTCCGCCGTCTCCCACGGCCGCGTCGATTACCCCGAGCGCGGGAAGGGTCCGCTCCGCGTGATCCGGTGAGAAGGAGCGCCTCCCGCCGGAACGTCTCCATCCGGCAAAACATCCGGCCCGCCCCGTTCCGGTCCGCCATCCTGAAGGGACTGGTCCGCAAGGTCCTCGATGAGGTCCTGGCCGGCGAGGCGGACATCCGGGTCCGGGTGGTCGGAGACGCCGAGATGGCGCGCTGGAACCGGGCGGTTTTCGGGCGGAGCGGGACCACCAACGTGATCGTCTTCCCCGAGGAGGAGTCCGCGGCCGGGAGCCCGGCGCGCCCGGCGGGAGACATCCTCGTTTCCGCTCCCACCTGCATGGCCCAGACCGGAGACTGGCCGGGGTCGCCCGAGGGCCGCCTCCTGTACTTCATCATCCACGGCCTGCTGCATATCCTGGGATACGGCCACGAGGCCGGCGGGTCCGCGGCGCGCGCGATGCGGCGGGCCGAGATGCGCCTCTACCGGGCCGTGGCCGATTCGCCGGGGGCTGGCCGGTGAAGGCCGTCCTCCCGGGGCGGTCCGTGCTCGCGGGGCTCCTCTTCGCGGTCCTTTACCCGGCGGGGATGCCGGGATACGGCGTCCCGGGCGTTCCGTTCGTCTGCCTGGTCCCCTTCATCGCCTTTTCCGTGACGGCGGAGGACCCCAGGGGGGCGGCCCGGCGGGGATTCCTCTGGGGGACCGCGGCCAGCCTCCTGCTCGTGTACTGGATCGCCTACACCGTGGCGGTGCCCGGCAAGCTCGGATGGGCGCTCGGCGCCGTCGCCGCGCTCCTCGTCGCCGCTTACCTGGGGATCTACATCTCGGTTGCCGCCCTGGCGGCACACAGGCTCCACCGCCGGTTCGGCCCGGCGGGGCTCCTGGTTTTCCCCGCGGCATGGACGGCGCTCGAAATGGCCCGTTCGTACCTCTTCACCGGCTTCCCCTGGATGCTCCTCGGATACAGCCTCTCGGGCGACGGCCTCCTCCGCCAGGCGGCCGACGTGGCGGGCGTCTACGGACTCGGGTTCCTCCTGGCGTTCTCCTCGGTCCTTCTCCATGCGGGCATGACGCTTGCGGCCGACCGCAGGCGCGCGGCCGCCGCGACCTGCCTGGCGTCCTTTATCGCCGTTCCGGCGCTGCTCCTCGGGTACGGAGCCGTCCGGGACCGGGAGTTGCGTTCGCTCCCGGTTGAGCGCCGGTTCCCGGTGGGGATCGCCCAGGGAGGGATCGACCAGTCCGTGAAGTGGGACCCGGCCCGCCAGGCGAAAACGCTGGCGATCTACGCGGCGCTGACGCGCGAGGCGCGCGGCAAGGGCGCCGATGTCATCGTCTGGCCGGAAACGGCAGCCCCCTTCTTCTTCGGGTGGGAGCCGCCGTTGGACCGCCGTGTGGAGGCGGCCGCGGTCGAGGCGGGCGCGCCCCTCGTTTTCGGTGCGCCCTGGTTCGATCCGGCGGACGGGGGGAAATATTACAACAGCGTCTTTCTCCTCGACGGCCGCGGGATCCCCCTGGCCCGTTACGACAAGCGCCACCTCGTCCCGTTCGGGGAATACATCCCAATGAAAACCGTCCTGTTCTTCCTCAGGAAACTGACCCACGGAGAGGAGGATTTCTCCGCGGGGCGGGGGCCGGCCCTGTTCCCCGTCAAGGGGACGTGGGCCGGGGCGTCCGTCTGTTACGAGGCGGTCTTCCCGGCCGTGATCCGGGACAGCGTCCGCGAGGGGGCGGAGTGGCTCATCAACGTCACGAACGACGCCTGGTTCGGCGACACGGCCGCGCCGCGCCAGCACCTGGCGATGGCCCGGATGCGGGCCGTGGAATTCCGCCGGCCCCTGGTCAGGGCCGCGAACTCCGGGATCAGCGCGGTCGTCGGGATCCGCGGCGAGATCCTGGCGGAGCTCGGGGTGGGGCGGAGGGGAACGATCGTGGCGCCGGTCGCCCCCTGCCGGATCGACACGTTCTACGCGAAAACCGGTGAGGCTTTCGGGGTTTCCTGTATTATAATTTCGGCTTTAGCTTTGCTCACCCCCCTGCGGAGAGGACGCGATGGCATCCGGACTGATCGAGGAACGCACCGCCGCGCTCGTGGCACGGCTTGACGCCCTCCGGGGCTATCTTTGAAGTCGATCGCAGGAAGGCGCGACTGACCGAGCTCGAGGCCGCCGTCGCGCGGGAAGGCTTCTGGGATTTCCCCGAGAATGCCGAGCCGGTGCTGAAGGAGCGGAAAAGCCTCGAGACGTTCCTTTCACGCTGGTCCGGTCTCGAAAAGATGCTCGCGGACCTCAAGGCGTACCTCGAGCTGTACGAGGAGGCGAAGGAGCCATCGCTCGAGGAGGAGATCGTCCGGCACATGGGCCGGGTCGGCGACGAGCTGGACTCCGTCGAGCTGGGGCGCATGTTGGGCGGGGAGAACGACTCCCGGAACGCGATCCTGTCGATCCACCCCGGCGCGGGGGGGACCGAGTCCCAGGACTGGGCCGAGATGCTCCTGCGGATGTACTCCCGGTTCGCCGACCGCCAGGGGTTCGGGATCGAGATCGCCGAGCGGCAGGAAGGGGAGGAGGCGGGGATCAAAAGCGCGACGGTTCTGCTCTCCGGCGAGAACGCCTACGGCTACCTCAAGGCGGAGAGCGGCGTCCACCGGCTCGTCCGGATCTCCCCGTTCGATGCCAACAAGCGTCGCCACACGTCGTTCGCCTCCGTCTTCGTGTCCCCCGAAATCGACGAGGACATCCAGATCCAGGTCAACGAGACGGATCTCAAGATCGACACGCTCCGCTCGGGCGGGGCGGGCGGCCAGCATGTCAACAAGGTGGAATCCGCCGTCCGGGTCACCCACCTTCCGACGGGGATCGTGGTCCTGTGCCAGCAGGAGCGGTCGCAGCACAAGAACCGCGCGCTCGCGATGAAGATCCTCAAGTCCAAGCTCTACGAGCTCGAGCTGCGGCAGCGGACCGAGAAGGCCCAGGAGGCCCACAAGAGCAAGAAGGACATCGCCTGGGGGTCCCAGATCCGCTCCTACGTGCTGGCCCCCTACCGCCTCGTCAAGGACCACCGGACGGGGTTCGAGCGGGGCGACGTGGACGCCGTCCTGGACGGGGACATCATGGAGTTCATCCGGGCGTACCTGTTGCCGGGCGGCGAGGGGAGCGCGAAGGGAGGGGCGGCGTGAGCGGGGAGTGGAACGACCTCGTCCGGGAGAGGATCCGCAAAGCGGGGGAGATCCGCCGGGCGGGGGACAACCCCTATCCGAACGACCAGAAGGTCGGCTGGACCGTCGCCCGCGCCCGGAAGGCCGCCGAGGGGAAGACGGGCGATGACCTGGCCCGGGAACCGGTGCGCGTCGACGTTGCCGGGCGGATCCTCGCGGCGCGGCACTTCGGGAAGGCGGCGTTCCTCGTCCTGACCGATCGGACCGGCCGCCTCCAGGTGTACCTGAAGAAGGACCGGCTGGGGGAGGAGAGCTACGAAAGGTTCCTCAAGACGGTGGACGTCGGGGACATCGCCTGGGCCGAGGGGCCGCTGTTCGTCACGAGAACGGGGGAACTGACGGTGGAGGGCGCGCGGTTCCGCCTCCTCGCGAAGGCGCTCCGTCCGCTGCCCGAGAAGTGGCACGGGCTGACCGACGTGGAGACGCGGTACCGCCAGCGGTACGTCGACCTCGTCGTCAACGAGGAGGTGCGGGAGATCTTCCGGCGCCGGGCGCGGATCGTCGCCTTCATCCGGAATTTCCTCGCGGAGCGCGATTTCCTCGAGGTCGAGACGCCGATGATGCATCCGGTGGCGGGCGGCGCGGCCGCGCGCCCCTTCGTCACCCATCACAACGCGCTGGACATGGACCTCTTCCTCCGGATCGCCCCCGAGCTGTACCTCAAGCGGCTCCTCGTCGGCGGGTTCGAGCGGGTGTTCGAGATCAACCGGAACTTCCGGAACGAGGGGATCTCCACCCAGCACAACCCCGAGTTCACGATGGTCGAGTTCTACCAGGCGTATGCCACCCACGAGGACCTGATGCGGCTGACCGAGGAGATGCTCTCGGAGCTCGCCCGGGAGCTGTTCGGCAGGACGGAGTTCACGGTCCAGGGAGAGGAGATCTCGTTCGCCGCGCCCTTCGAGCGGCTGACCGTCGCCGGGACGGTGGCCCGCCACGCCGGCGTCCCCGAGGAGAAACTGTCCGACCCGGCCGTTCTCGGGACGCTCGCGCGGGAGATCGGCCTCGCCGTGAAGGCGGGGGAGGCGCCGGGGCGGGTCCTGGTGGACATCTTCGAGGAGGTCGCCGAGCGGAAGATCAAGGGGCCGGCCTTCGTGACGGACTACCCGGTCGAGGTCTCGCCGCTGTCGCGACGCAGCGACGCGCGGCCCGGGATCGTCGACCGGTTCGAGCTGATCGTGCTCGGCCGGGAGATCGCGAACGCCTTCTCCGAGCTGAACGACCCGGTCGACCAGAGGCGCCGGTTCGAGGAGCAGATGCGGCGGCGGCAGGCCGGGGACGAGGAGGCCCATGCGATGGACGAGGATTTCCTGCGGGCGCTCGAGTACGGGATGCCCCCGGCGGCGGGTGAGGGGATCGGCGTCGACCGCCTCGTCATGCTTCTCACCGACTCGCCATCGATCCGCGACGTGATCCTGTTTCCCCATCTGCGCAAGGAAGGGTAAGGGCGGTTGCGGCTCCCGGTCGAGTGCTACATCGCCCAGAAGTATCTGCTTGCCAAGCGGAAGCAGACCTTCATCTCGATCATCACCTTCATCTCCGTGGCGGGCGTCACCGTCGGCGTCATGGCCCTCATCGTCGTTCTCGCCGTGATGAACGGGTTCGAAAAAGAGCTCAAGGACCGGATCCTGGGCGCGACGGCCCACATCCACGTCACCTCGCTCGAAGGGAGCATCCCCGCGCCGGAAGCCCTCGCGGCGCGCGTCCGGGCGATGCCGGGCGTCCTCGGAGCGAGCCCCGACATCGTGACCCAGATGATGATCTCCTCGGGCAGCGGGACGGCAGGGGGCGTTCTGCGGGGGGTGGACGTCGAGCACGTCGGCACCGTCACGCGCCTCCCCCGGGACATCCGGGTCGGCAGTTTGTCCGCCCTCTCCGGGCGGTCCGCCCCCGGCCTGCCGGGCATCGTCCTCGGGCGGGAGCTGGCGTCCAACCTCGGCGTCACCGTCGGGGATGTCGTGGAGGTTCTCGTCCCGGGAGGGACCGTCACACCGCTGGGCGCATTCCCGCGGGTCGCACGGTTCCGCGTCGTCGGCCTCATGGAGTCGGGGATGTACGAGTTCGACGCCACCTTCGCCTACGTGTCCCTCGCGGAGGCGGCGCGGCTCCTGGGGATGGAGGGGAGGGCCACCGGGATCGAGGTCAAGGTCGACCGGATCTACGACGCCGGGACGATCGCGGCATCGATCCGCTCCGCCCTCGGCTACCCGTACTGGGCCAAGGACTGGATGCAGACCAACCGGAACCTCTTCTCGGCCCTGCGGCTCGAGAAGGTCGTGATGTTCGTCATCCTCGTCCTGATCGTGATGGTCGCCGCCTTCAACATCATCAGCACGCTCATCATGGTCGTCATGGAGAAGACGCGGGACATCGCCGTCCTCATGACGCTGGGGGCCACGCGAATGACCGTCCGGAAGATCTTCGCCCTGGAGGGGCTCATCATCGGCCTGGTCGGGACGGGGCTCGGGGCTCTCATGGGAGGAATCCTCTGCGAGCTGCTGAAGCGGTACCGGTTCATCCATCTCCCGAGCGACGTCTATTACATCACGACCCTCCCCGTCCTCGTGGACCCGGCGAGCATCCTGCTGGTCTGCGGCAGCTCGATCCTCATCTGCTTCCTTGCGACCGTGTACCCCTCGGTCCAGGCCGCGCGCGTGGACCCCGCGGAGGCCATCCGGTATGAATAACGCGGTGGCGGTGCGCGTGGACAACCTCAGGAAGTCGTTCGGGAAGCGGGGCGGGAACCTCGAAGTCCTCAAGGGGATCTCCCTGGCGCTCGCCCCGGGCGAGATGGTCGGTGTCGTGGGGGTGTCCGGGGCGGGCAAGACGACGCTTCTCCAGATCGTCGGGACGCTGGACCGGCCGACGTCGGGGACCGTGACGTACGGCGGGCGCGACGTCACCGCGCTGCCCGCGGAGGAACTCGCGGCGTTCCGCAACCGGACCATCGGTTTCGTCTTCCAGTTCCACCATCTCCTCCCGGAGTTCGACGCCCGCGAGAACGTGATGCTCCCCTGCCTGATCGCCGGGAGGGGCCAGCCCGAGGCGGGACGGAAGGCGGAAACGCTCCTGGCCGAGGTCGGGCTCTCGGAGCGGATGACGCACCGGGTCGGGGAGCTGTCGGGCGGGGAGCAGCAGCGGGTGGCGATCTGCCGGGCGCTCGCGATGGACCCGGCCGTCCTGCTCGCGGACGAGCCGACCGGGAACCTGGACCGCGAGACGGCCTCGTCCGTGGCGGACCTGCTCCTCGCGATGAACCGGGCGCGCGGGCTCACGGTGTTGATGGCGACGCACAACGAGGAGCTGGCCGCGCGCCTGCACCGCGTGATCCGGATCTCCGACGGGCGGATCGTTTCGTGACGCCGGGACGGCTGGCCGTGGCCGGTTTCCTCGCATGCCTCGCCTTCGCCGGGTTCCTCGCCCCGGCGGCGGAGGCGGCCTCCTTCCGCGTCGTCGCGATCGACGTGCAGGGGGCCCGGCGCGTGTCCGCCGATACCATCCGGCAGGCGATGGCGACCCGGGAAGGGGGGGAGTTCGACGTCTCCCGGATCCGGGAGGACGTCAAGGCGATCTACCGGCTGGGGTACTTCAGGGACGTCCGGATCGACGCGGAGGAGGTTCCCGGCGGGGTCCGCCTGACGGTGATCGTGGCGGAGAAACCGATCGTCGGGTCCGTCCGGATCGAGGGGAACAAGGGGGTCGACACCGCGGATATCAAGGGGGTGGTCACGGTCCGCGAGAGAACGCTCTTCCAGGAGGAGAAAGTCAAGGAGTCCGCCCGGAAGATCGTGGAGCTGTACCAGAACAAGGGGTATTACGACGCGACCGCGGTCCCGGAGGTCACCGAGGACGCGGAAGGCGCCATGCGCGTGGCGTTCCGGATCACGGAGGGGCCGAAGCTCAAGATCGTGAAGATCCGTGTGAGCGGGAACTACTACTTCGGCGAGAAGGCGATCCGAAAGGTGATGGAGACGACCGAGAAGGGGTTCTTCTCGTTCATCACCGATTCGGGCACGTTCAAGAAGGACGTGATCGAGAACGACGTCCGGAAGATCGAGGCGCTCTACCAGAACAACGGGTTCATGGACTCGAAGGTCTTCGACCCGGTGTTCCGGCGGACCGCGGGCGGGCTGGAGATGACCATCCGGATCTACGAGGGGAAGCAGTACCGGGTCGGGTCGGTCCGCTTCGCGGGGGACAGCGGCGTGCCGGAAGAGGATCTCCGGAAGTCGACCAGGCTCGCCCCCGGCGGCGTCTTCAGCCGCGAGGTGCTCCTGGGCGATCTCCTCAACCTGACGACGCTCCTCAACGACCGCGGATACGCCCAGGCGCTCGTGTCGCCGGTCGTCGAGAAGCGGAAGGATTACCCGCTGGCCGACGTGACCTACAAGGTGGATCGCGGCCGGAAGTTCCGGTTCGGCCGGGTCGAGATCGCCGGCAACACGAAGACGCTCGACCGGGTCATCCGGCGCAACCTCGATGTGGCGGACGGGACGACATACACGGCGACGGGACTCCGGGAGAGCAAGGAGGACCTGATGCGCCTCGGGTACTTCAAGGACGTCAAGATCACGACCGCCCCGTCGTCCAGGCCGGGGGAAATGGACGCGAAGGTGGAAGTCCAGGAGGGGCCGACGGGGACCCTGTCCGGCGGCGTGGGATACAGCTCGCTCGACAAGGTTTTCGGGGTTGTGCAGCTGAGCGAGAACAACCTCTTCGGGCGGGGATGGAAGGCGCAGCTCAGCGCCCAGTTCGGCGCGCGGCGGACGACGTACGCCCTCGATTTCCGGGACCCGTATTTCTTCGACACCGACTTCAGCCTCCTGCTGTCGGCCTACAACACCGATGTCCGGTACACCGACTTCCAGCGGAAGGCGCGGGGCGGGAAGGTCGGGTTCGGGTACCAGTTCACGAAGTTCACGTCCTCCAACCTGGTGCTGCGCGCCGACACCACGCGGATCACGGAGGGCGGCCCCGCGGCGTCCACCATCCTCCAGGAGGAGTTCCGCAAAGGCGCGCAGAGCACGCGGAGCGTGGGATGGAGCCTGGCGCGGAACACCACGGACAAGCCCTTGGACCCCTCCAGGGGGAGCGTCGAGTCGGTCTCCGTGGAGTACGCGGGCGGGCCCTTCGGCGGGGACAGCCAGTTCGTGAAATACTTCCTGAACGGGAAGGTGTTCTTCCCGGTCCTTGGGTCCACCACGATCAGCGGGAACATTCTCTGGGGTCACGTGATCAGCACGGTCGGCGGGCGGGTCCCGATCTTCGAGCGGTTCTTCCTCGGCGGGCCGTACAGCATCCGGGGATTCAAGTCCCGGACCCTCTCGCCCGCGGACCCCAACACGGGTGAGCTCATCGGGGGGAACAAGGAGCTCGTGATGAACGCGGAATACCTTGTCCCCCTGCTCGGCGAGATCGGGTTGAAGGGGGTCGCCTTCCTCGACGCCGGCAACACCTGGCGCCAGGGAGAGTGGCCGTGGAAAGGGGAGAAGATGCGGTACGCCGCGGGGTTCGGGGTCCGGTGGTACTCCCCGATGGGACCCCTGCGGCTCGAGTGGGGCTTGAACCTGAACCCGAAGCCGGGCGAGGAACGGCGCGTGGTGGAGTTCACGATCGGAACGGCATTCTGACGCCAAGGAGGGAACCATGAAGTTCGGCGGATGGAAGGCGATGGCCGCGGTCCTCGCGGGGGTCCTGGTCCTCGCGGGAACGGCGCGGGCCGAGGGGCTGAAGATCGCGGTGATCGACGTCAACAAGATCCTGAACGAGTCGGACGCCGGGGTGGCGGCCAAGAAGAAGATGGAGGAACGGTACAAGGAGCTCAAGACGAAGATCGACGCGGTGCAGGAAGAGGCCCGGACGATGAAGGAGGACCTCGACAAGCAGAAGATCCTCCTGGCGAAGGAGAAGCTCAAGGAGAAGGAGGAGGCCCTGGCGGCGAAGGTCGCCGAGCTGCGCCGGCTGACGCAGGAATCGGAGAAGGAGATGCAGACGCGCCAGGCGGACCTGACGCGCGACGTCCTGAAGATGATCGAGGCCGAGGTGGACAAGGTGGTCGCCCGGGAGAAGATCGACCTTCTGCTCGAACGGTCGGCCGGCGTGATCCACTTCAATCCGGCGCTGGACATCACGTCCAAGGTGAAGGACCTCGTCGACAAGGACAACGGGAAGGCGCGAACGGGCAAGGAGGGAGCCGGTGGGAAGTGAGATCCGCCTGTCGGACCTGGCCGCCCGGATCGGAGCGAGGCTCGCGGGGGACGGCGACGTCCTCGTGACCGGCGTGGCGCCGATCGAGGAGGCGGGACCGGGACACGTCACGTTCCTGGCCAACCCGAAGTACGCCCGCCGCGCGCGGGAGTCCCGGGCGGCGGCCATCATCGCACGGGAGCCGGTCGAAGGGGCGCTGGCCCGGTTCCTCCTGTGCGAGAACCCGTACTACGCGTTCGCCTGCGCCGTGGAGATCTTCCACCCCCCCGCGCGGCCGGAGGCCGGCGTCTCGGAAAGGGCTTTCGTCCACCCGGCGGCGCGGATCGGGCGGGAGGTGTCGATCGCGCCGTTCGCGGTCGTCGAGGAGGAGGCCGTGATCGGCGACCGGACCGCGATCGGGGCCGGCACGACCGTGGGGCGGGGGGTCGCGATCGGGGAGGACTGCCTGATCTACCCCCGCGTCACGCTCTACCGGGGAGTGCGGGTCGGCTCGCGCGTCATCCTGCACGCGGGGTGCGTCATCGGGAGCGACGGGTTCGGCTTCGCTCCCACGCGGGCCGGGTACAAGAAGATCCCCCAGGTGGGGACGGTCGAGATCGGGGACGACGTCGAGATCGGCGCGAACACCACGATCGACCGGGCTGCGCTCGGCGTCACGCGGATCGGCCGGGGGACGAAGCTCGACAACCTGATCCAGGTCGGCCACAACGTCGAGATCGGGCGCGACACCGTCATCGCGGCGCAGGCCGGGATTTCAGGGAGCTGCCGCGTGGGCGACCGTGTGATGATCGGCGGCCAGGCCGGGCTCGCCGGGCACCTCGACGTGGGCGACGGGGTGATGCTCGGCGCCCAGTCCGGGGTCGCGGGCCCGCTCTCGGCGTCGGAGAGTCCGGCGTGGTCCGGGAGTCCCGCGATGCCGCACGCCGCGTGGCTCCGGATGTCCGTGCTCCTGCCGAAGCTCCCGGAGCTGTTCCGCCGCGTCAGGCGGATCGAGGAGGCGATGAAAAAAGGAGGGGAGGATTGAGATGCTCGACGTGAAGGAGATCATGGAGCTCCTGCCGCATCGTTACCCGTTCCTGCTCGTGGACCGGATCGTCGAGTTCGAGCCGGAGAAGCGGATCGTGGGGATCAAGAACGTGACGATCGACGAGCCGTTCTTCCAGGGGCACTTCCCGGGGCATCCGGTCATGCCGGGCGTCCTCATCATCGAGGCCCTTGCGCAGGCGGGCGGGATCCTCGCTCTCAAGGCGATCGGCGGCCGGAAGCGGATCGCCTACTTCGCCGGGATCGACGGCTGCCGTTTCCGGAAACCGGTCGTCCCCGGCGACCAGATCCGCCTGGAGATCACCGTCCTGGCGCACAAGGGACCGGTCTGGAAGATGCAGGGGAAGGCGTGGGTGGACGGCCAGCTGGCGGCATCGGCCGACGTGACGGCCACGATCCCGGAAGGGGTGGCTACGCCGCCGGGCGAGAGGGCGGGGCAATGATCCATCCGACCGCGATCATCGATCCGGACGCACGGCTCGGAGAGGGCGTGACGGTGGGCGCGTATGCCGTCATCGGCCCCAAGGTGACGATCGGGGACGGGTGCGTGGTCGGCTCCCACGCCGTCATCGAGTCCCATACCCGGATCGGGAAGGGGACCCGGGTGTCCCCCTTCGCCTCGATCGGCGCTCCCCCCCAGGATTTGAAGTTCAAGGGAGAGGAAACCTGGGTGGAGATCGGCGAGGGGACCGTCATCCGGGAATACGTGACGGTGAACCGCGGGACCGTCGGCGGAGGCGGCACGACGCGGGTCGGGAACGGCACCCTCCTGATGGCCTACTGCCACGTCGCGCACGACTGCGCGGTCGGGAACCGGGTCGTCATGGCGAACGCCGCGACGCTTGCGGGGCACGTCGAGGTGGGCGACGCGGCAATTATCGGGGGGCTCGTCGGGATCCACCAGTTCGTCCGGATCGGATCGTTCTCGATCCTCGGCGCGCTCTCCGGCGTCTCCATGGACATCCCGCCTTATGTCACGGCGGTGGTCGGACGGGGCGGGAAAGAGCAGAACCTGTACGGGCTCAACCTCATCGGCCTGAAGCGGAACGGCTTTTCGGAGGAGACCATCTCGGCGCTCAAGCAAGCCTACAAGATCCTCTTCCGCTCCGGGTTCCCCATATCCGAGGCGCTGACCAGGGCGGAGTCGGAGGTCCCGCAGCTTCCGGAGGTGCGGCACCTGATCGCGTTCATCCGGGAGAGCAAGCGGGGGGTGCACCGGTAAGCCCATGCTCCGGGTCGGCGTCATCGGCGTCGGGTATCTCGGCCGGCTCCACGCGCAGAAACTCGCGGCGATGCCGGACGCCCGCCTTGTCGGCGTGACCGACGCGGACCCGGCGCGCGGCCGGACGGTCGCCCGGGAAACGGGGACCGCCTTCTACGAGAGGCAGGATCTCCTCCTGCGGGACGTCGAGGCGGCGACGATCGCGGTGCCCACGACCGCCCACCACGCGGTGGCGCTCGCGGCGCTGCGTTCGGGCGCCCACATCCTGCTGGAGAAGCCGATCGCGGCCACGGTCCGCGAGGGACGGGCCATCGTCCGGGAGGCGGAGCGGACCCGGCGGATCCTGCAGATCGGCCATCTGGAGCGGTTCAACCCGGCCGTGGCGGCGGCGGCGTCCCTCCTGCGGGAGCCGCGGTTCATCGAATGCCACCGGCTGGGCCCGTTCGGAGGACGCGGGACCGACGTCGACGTCGTCCTCGACCTGATGATCCACGACATTGACCTCATCCTGTCGTTCGTCCGTTCCCCGATCGCCCGGGTCCACGCGGTCGGCGTTCCCGTCATCTCCCCCAACATCGACATCGCGAACGCCCGACTGACGTTCGCGGGCGGGTGCGTGGCGAACCTCACGGCCAGCCGGGTCTCGGCGCGGAAGCAGCGCAAGATCCGGATCTTCCAGGAAGACGCTTACGTGTCGATGGACTTCGTGGAGCACCAGATCCAGATCTACCGCAAGACCTTCCCGCAAGGCCCGGGCGGCCCGGCCGAGATCTCGGGCGAGCTGCTCGAGACGCAGAAGGGGGACGCGCTCCGGGACGAGATCGCCTCCTTCATCGAGTGCGTGCGAACCGGCGCCGTGCCGCGGGTCACGGGGGCGGACGGCCTCGTCGCCCTCGAGACCGCCTTCCGGATCCTCCGGAGGATGAGGCGCCGTTGACGCAGGGACGCGACACGCTGTTCATCGTGTGCGGCGAGCCCTCGGGGGAGACCTACGCCGCAGGCGTCGCGAGGGCGTTCCGGAAGCGGGTCCCCGGCGCGGTCCTGGAAGGGGTCGGGAGCCGGCGGCTCGCGGCGGAAGGGGTCCGCCTCCACCTCGATTACGAGCGGATCTCCGTCGTCGGCCTCTTCGAGGTGGCGTTCCATCTCCCGGCGATCCTGGGGGCGCTCAGAAACACGGCCCGGAGGGCGACGGCCCCCGACGTCGGGGCGGTTCTGCTGGTGGATTTCCCGGACTTCAACTTCCGTGTCGGGAAGAGGGCGGCGGCCCGCGGCGTGCCGGTCGTCTATTTCATACCCCCCCAGCTCTGGGCGTGGCGGAAGGGACGGGCGCGCGAGCTCGCCTCCTTCACGAAAGGCGTCGTGGTGCCGTTTCCGTTCGAGGAGCCGATCCTCAGGGAGGCGGGGGTCGACGTGCGGTTCGCGGGACACCCGCTCCTGACGGAGCTGGCCCCCGTCCTCGACGCGGCTCCCGAGCCCGGACGGTTCGGAATCCCGGAAGGAGGCCCCGTCGTCGGACTGCTTCCCGGCAGCCGGGACGGGGAGATCCGGACCCACTTTCCGCTCATGGTCCGGGCCGCGGAAACCCTGGCGCAACGGCTCCCGGGAGTCCGGTTCATCGTCCCGCTGGCGGACCGCCGGTTCCGTCCGTTGATCGACGGGGGATTGCGCGGATCGCCCGTTTGCGCCACCATCGTGGAGGAGGACCGGCACCGCGCGTTCCTCCTGATGGACGCCGCGCTGTGCGCGTCGGGGACCGCGACGCTCGAGCTGTCCCTGCTGGGGATCCCGCCGGTCATCGTGTACAGGACGTCGTTCCCGACCTATTGGATCGGGAAGCGCCTCGTATCCGTGCGGAGCATCGGGCTCCCCAACATCGTCGCCGGCGAGCCGTTTCTGCCCGAGCTCATCCAGGGGGAGTGCCGTCCCGACCGGATGGCGGATGAGCTGGCGGCGCTCCTTTCCGACGCGGGGCGGCGGGAGACCGTTCGGGGGAAATGCCTCGCCCTGCGCGCGCGGCTCCGGGGAGAGGGCCCGTACGAGGCGGCGGCGGAGATGCTGGAGCGCGTATGGAGAGGGGCATGAGCCTGTCGATCTACCGGCGGATGCTCGTCTACGTCCGCCCCTACGTCCCGAAGCTCGTCCTCGCGATGCTCTTCATGGTCATCGTGTCCGCCTTCCACGGCTCGATCGCCTTTCTCGTCAAGCCGGCCCTGGACGACATCTTCATCAAGAAGGACGCGACCCGCCTGGCTGTCATCCCGTTTCTCGTCCTCGGCGTCTACCTGCTCAAGGGGGTGTTCGACTTCCTCCAGAACTACCTCATGAGCGGGGCGGGGCAGCGGGTGGTGCGCGACATCCGGGAGCACCTCTACCGGCACATGCAGTCGCTTTCCCTGTCGTTCTACACGAAGCACCCGACGGGGGTCCTCATGTCGCGCGTCACGAACGACGTCGGGCTGATGCAGGGGGCGATCACCGACGCCGTGACGGGGCTCATCAAGGACGTCTTCACCGCCGTCTTCCTGGTCGCGGTCGTGTTCTACCGCGACTGGCGGCTGGCCCTCGTCGCGCTCGTCGCGTTTCCCCTCGCCTTCTGGCCGATCGCGCGGTTCGGCCGCAAGCTGAGGAGGACGAGCATCCGGACGCAGGAGGTGACCGGCGGCCTGTCCTCCCATCTCCAGGAGACGATCAGCGGGGCCAAGCTCGTCAAGGCGTTCGGGGCGGAGCAGTACGAGGTCGACCGGTTCACGACCCACAACGCCGACCTCTTCCGGCTCACCATGAAGATCGTCAAGGTCCAGGCCCTGACCGCGCCGCTGTCGGAGATGTTCGCGGGGGTCGGTGCGGCCGCGGTGATCTTCTACGGCGGCTACAGCGTGGTCAACGGGCACAGCACCCCGGGGAACTTCTTCTCCTTCATGACCGCCCTGTTCATGCTCTACGAGCCGGTCAAGCGCCTGTCCCGGATCAACAACGTCATCCAGCAGGGGATCGCGGCCGCCACGCGGGTCTTCGAGGTCCTCGACACGCTTCCCGAGGTCCGGGAGAAGGAGGACGCCGCCGCGCTCCCCGCCGTGAGCCGCGAGATCGTCTACGATCGCGTCGATTTCCGCTATGCGGAGGACGACGGGGAGCCGATCCTCAAGGACATCTCGTTGCGGGTTCCCGTGGGCTCGATGATCGCCGTCGTGGGGTCCAGCGGCGCCGGCAAGACGACGCTGGTCGACCTGCTCCCCCGGTTCTACGACCCCGAGCGGGGATCGATCCGGATCGACGGCGTCGATATCCGGGACGTGACGCTCGCCTCGCTGCGCGCGCAGATCGGGATCGTGAGCCAGCACACCATCCTGTTCAACGACACCGTGCGGAACAACATCGCTTACGGGATGCCGGGGGCGCCGGCCGAGAGGATCATGGAGGCCGCTGCGCGCGCCAACGCCCACAACTTCATCTCCCGCCTGAGGGAGGGGTACGGCACGGTGATTGGCGAGCAGGGGCTCAAGCTCTCGGGCGGGGAGAGGCAGCGGATCGCGATCGCCCGGGCCCTCCTCAAGGACGCCCCCATCCTCGTCCTCGACGAGGCGACGTCGGCCCTCGACACGGAGTCCGAGAGCATCGTCCAGGAGGCGCTCGACAACCTGATGCGCGGCCGGACCACGTTCGTCATCGCCCACCGGCTCTCGACCGTCCGGAACGCGGACGTCATCGTCGTCATCGAGAACGGCCGGATCGTGGAGTCGGGCCCGCACGCGGAACTGCTCGCCCGCGAATCCCGGTACCGGTCGTTCTACCTGAAGCAGTTCGAGGGCAGGAAGCCCGGCCCCGCGGCCGCGGGACCCGCGTGATCCGTTGGCGAAACCGTTCCTGCCAGGAAGCGCCGTCCACGCGGCGTACAACGCGGTCCTTGCGGCCGGGCTCGTCCTCGGTGCGCCCGCCTGGCTGCCTTACGCGCTCTCCGCGGCGAAGCGACGGCGGAACTTCCTCGACCGTCTCGGCGTGCGGATGGATCGCATCCCCGCCGCGTCCGGGCGTCCCCGCGTCTGGATCCACGCCGTCTCGGTCGGGGAAACCCTCTCCGTCGCGGCTCTCACGCGGCAACTGAAGCGCCGCGACCCCTCCGTGGATCTCCTCCTGTCCACGGTCACGATCACCGGTCAGGAGGCCGCCGGGAAGGTCCTCGGCAACCGGATCGACGGGCGGTTTTACTTCCCCTTCGATCTCCCCCCCCTTTGCGGGCGGTTCCTCGATCGCGTCCGGCCGGACGCCGTGGCGATGATCGAGACCGAGATCTGGCCGAACTTCCTGGCCGAGTGCGCCCGGCGCGGGATCCCGGCCGTCCTCCTCAACGGGAGGATCTCCGACCGCTCGTTCCGCCGCTACATGCGGTTCCGCTTCCTTTTCGGCCCGGTGCTCCGGTGCCTCTCGGTGATCGCGGCCCAGACCGAGGAGGACGCCCGGCGATTCCGGGCCATCGGGGCGGACGCAGCCGCCGTCGCGGCTCTCGGGAACATCAAGTTCGATGTCGCGCCGCCCCCGTCGGACGAGCCCTCCCCCTTTCTGGCCTGGCTCAAGGACCGGAAACGGGCGGGGGACCTTTGGTTCGTCGCCGGCTCGACCCACGAGGGGGAGGAAGAGGCCGTCCTGGCGGCGCTTTTCGCGGCGAGATCCCGGAACGGGCGGGTCCGGCTCCTTCTGGCGCCGCGCCACCCGGAACGGTTCGACGCCGTGGAAGGTCTGTGCGTCCGCGCGGGATGGGGCGTTCAGAGAAAGAGCCGGCTTTCCGGCGACGGGGACGAATCCCCCATCGTGCTTCTCGACACGGTCGGGGAACTTTTGTCGGCTTATGCGGCGGCCGACGTCGCGTTCGTCGGCGGCAGCCTCGTTCCGAAGGGAGGGCACAACATCCTCGAGCCGGCGCTCCATGCGGTTCCCACCGTGATCGGCCCCCACACGCGGAATTTCCAGGAGATCGTCTCCCTGTTCGCGACGGCGGGCGCGGTCGCCGTCGCAAAGGACGGAGAGGAGCTCGCGGCGAGGATCGCGGACTGGGCGGAAGACCCGGATCGGTACGCACCCATGGGAAGGAAGGGGCGCGAGCTCCTGGACGCGTTCCGGGGAGCGGCGGAGCGCAGCGCCGGGATCGTCCTCTCGATGCTCCGCCGGAAGGCGGCCGCGCCGTGATCGGGGCCTTCGCCGCCGCGAAGAGGGCGTTGCACCGCCGCGGAATCCTCGGATCGGGGGCCCTCCCGCGGCCCGTCATCAGCGTCGGGAACCTGGCGGCGGGAGGGACGGGAAAGACGCCGCACGTCCAGTTCCTGGCGCGCTTTCTTTCCGGCAAGGGACTCGCCGTGGCAATCCTTTCGCGGGGGTACGGCCGGACAATGGGGGGGGTCCTCTGGGTTTCCCGGGGCGGCGGTCCCGTTGTGACCGCGGACGAGGGAGGAGACGAACCGTTTCTCCTCGCCGGGACCCTCCCGGGAGTCGCGGTGCTCGTGGGCGAGTCGCGCCTTGCGGCCGGACGCGAATGCCTCGAGGCGGGGAAGGCGGACGTCTTCCTCCTCGACGACGGGTATCAGCATTTCGCCTTGAGGAGGGACCTCGACATCCTTCTCGTCGACGGAGAACGGGGGCTCGGAAACCGGCTGACCCTCCCGTTCGGACCGCTCCGCGAGCCGCCGCGGAGCGCCCGGTTCGCCGATGCGCTCGTCATCACGAAGTGCGCGGACGCGCCCGCGGGGCGGCGGGTGGCGGCCACCGTCCCTTTTCCGCCGGGGCGGACCATCGCGGTCTCCCGCATGGTGCCTTCCTGCCTGGCGGACCGCCGGGGGCGGGAATCCGCCATCCCGCCCGGGCTGGAAGTCGCCGCGTTCGGCGGGATCGCGCGGAATCGCCAGTTCGAGGAGACGCTCCGGGCCGCCGGGCTGCGCGTCCGGAGGTTTCTCTCCTTTCCCGACCACCGGAGATACACGGCGGGGGACATCGAACGGATCGCCGCGGCCGCGGACGGCCTGCCCGTCCTCACGACGGAGAAGGACCTCGTCCGCCTGCCGGAATCGGCTCCGTTCCCGGTCATGGCGCTCCGCGTGACCGTCGAGTTCATCGACGGCTGGGACGGCCTGTCGGGACTGATCCTTTCGCGGATCGGGCAGGCGGCGTGACGATGACGGAGCGGATCTATCGCGCGATCCTGCGGCTTGCGGAGGCGATCCCCCTGCCGGTCCGGGCGATCCTCTTCGAGACGATCATGCTCTGCGTCTGGGCGGTCGATGCGAAGCACCGGCGGATCGGCCGTGTCAACCTGCGGATCGCGTTCCCCGGGATGACCGGCCGGGAAGCGGCGCGGATCGTACGACTCTGCTACGTCCGGATGGGAACGTCCGCCGCGGAGTTCGTCCAGATCCCCCGGATCGACGCGGACTACATCCGGTCCAGGTTCCGCATCGAGGGCAAGGAGCATCCGGACCGGTCCGTGAGCGAAACGGGGCTCGGGCCCCTGTGCGTGACAGGGCACTTCGGGAACTGGGAGCTGCTGTCTCACTCCGTCGGCACTCTGTTCGCCCCGGTCGCGTTCATCGTCCGACCGCTGAAGAACCCGGTCTTCGACCGGATCGTCACGGAGCGGCGGACCTGGACGGGGAACCGGGTCCTCGCGAAGGTCGACTCGGCGAAGGAGGTCATCCGGGAACTGCGCCGGGGAACTCTCGTGGGAATCCTGATCGACCAGAACGTCGACCGCCCCCACGGGGTCGCCGTCGACTTCTTCACGCGCAAGGCATACACGACGCACGGCATCGCGCGGATCGCCCTGGCGACGGGGGCCCGCATCCATCCGGCGTTCATATTCCGGGATCCCGCGGACAAGTTCCGGCATATCGTCAAATTCGGTCCCGCCATCCCCGTGAACCGGAACGCCTCGAGGGATGAGGAGGTCGAGCGGATCCTGCGCCGGTGCAACGAAGAGCTGGAGAAAGCGATCCGGGAGGATCCGACTCAATGGCTCTGGTTCCACAGGCGGTGGAAGACCCGGCCGCCGGGAGAGCCGGCGGTTTACGAGGAGTGAGCGTGAAAGGAATCGTGTTCCTCGACCGCGACGGGACCCTGATCGAGGAAGTGGGGTATCTCTCCGACCCGTCGTCCCTGCGGGAGATCCCCGGCGCCGCGGAAGCCCTGAGGGAGCTGGCCGAGGCGGGACTCGCGCTGGTCGTGGTGTCCAACCAGGCCGGCCTGGCCAGGGGAACGTTCGGGGAAGACCGGATGGAAGCGGTCCGATGCGCGTTCGAGGAGCATTTCCGCGCGCGGGGCGTCCGGTTCGATGCCGTGGAGTACTGTCCCCATCACCCCGACGGCGTCGTCGAAAAGTACAGGATGGCCTGTCGCTGCCGCAAGCCGGCGACCGGCATGGCCGAAGCGGCGATGGAGCGGCTCCGTCTTCCCCGCTCGTGCAGGAAATGGGTTGTCGGTGATAAGATGGCGGATATCCTGATGGGGAAGCGACTGTCCGCCGAAACCGTCCTCGTGGCAACCGGTTACGGACGATCCGAAATGGAGGCGGCCGCCGCGGGAACGGAGCGTCCCGATGCCTTTGTGCCCGGCATCCGCGAGGCGGCCCGGTGGATTCTTGAAAGGATCGGGTGAGATGGGGGAAAGCGATACGGCCATGCGGGCGGTCCCGCGCGTTGTGGCGGCGATCCTCGCCGGGGCGACGGCCTTGGCGCTGATCGCCGGCGGCCCGGGCTGCTACCGGGCGGCGAAAGAGACCGTTTCGCCCTTGACATCCCCTTCTGCGGAGGCTGCCGCGCCGGCGGCCGCCGCCGCGGCGCCTGCGTCACGGAACGACAACGTCGCGGCGCGGCCCGGTCCGAAGCTCCGGGAGGAGGCGGCGAAAGCGGTTTCTCCCGCGGCGGCGGAGGGGGCACATGAAAGCCCCAAAGCGGCGACTCCCGGCCCGGCCGCTGCCGAAGGGAAGGAGGAACCCTCCATCGTGAGCCGGTCGCTCCCCCCGGCGGCCGAGGAAGGCGTCCATGCGGGACCGGCCGGATCGCCCCCTGAAGGGGGCGGGGAGGCAGCCGCTCCGGCGTCGTCCGCCGGAGGAAACGGGTTGAACGGCGCTTCCCGGAAATCGGAACCGGCGGCCGTCGCGAAGGCGGCGGCCCATGCCCGCGGGACGGCGGCGTTCGTCGAGCCGCCATGGGCCCGGGACAAGGAAGAGCTTCGCTTCCGCATCCGGTTCCTCGGCGTCACCGTCGGGTACGCGATGTTCCGTTCCCGCGGCAAGGTCACGGTCGACGGGAAGGAACTCTATCTTCTCTCCGTGAGGGCCGAGACGTCCGGCGCGCTTTCCCTGATCTATCCCGTCAGGGAAGCGATCGACTACTACATCGATCCCGGGAGGCTCACCCCCGTGCGGCAGGAATACCTCACGTCGCGTAATGGAAAGGACGACCAGGTGATCTATGATCAGGAGAGGGGGAGGATCATCTACCGGGACCGGAAGACGGGCGAGGTCTCCCGGAAGGTGGCCGCCGTCCCCAACATCTTCGACCCGGTCACGGTCGCGTATTATTTCCGCACCCGGGACCTCGGCGCCGAGGATCGGGCGCAGCCTCTCTATGCCGGCCGGAAGCTCTGGGCGATCGCGACGAGGTTGCTGGGCGTGGAGGAGGTCGACACCCCCAAGGGGCGGTACGACACGGTTCTCATCCAGCCGATCATCATGCGGGATGGCCGGGTCGAGGACAAGGGGACCTTGCGCATGTGGATGACCCGGGACGAACGGCACGTCCCCGTGCGGGTGTTCGCCAAGTTCCACAAGATCCTGGACTGGACGCTCCTCGGGGAACTCGTGCCCGACGAGAAAGGGGGGTGATGCGTATGCTGGACCGGGAACTGCTGGACCTCCTGGCGTGCCCCAAGTGCAAGGGGGAGCTCGAACTGACCCCCGACGAGACCGAGCTGCGGTGCCCCCTCTGTCGCCTGGGCTACCGCATCGACGACGGGATCCCGATTCTCCTGATCGACGAGGCCCACCCGTATGAATGACGGGAATCTCGCCGGACGGGCCGGGAGCTATTTCGCGCGCTTTCCCGCCTGCCGCCTGCTCGTCCTCGGCGACATCATGCTGGACGAATACGTCTGGGGGGCCGTCCGCAGGATCTCCCCGGAGGCGCCCGTCCCGGTCGTCGCGGTCACCCGGGACACGCGGGCCCTGGGGGGCGCCGCCAACGTGGCGGTCAACATCGCCGGCCTCCGGGCGCGGGTCCGGATGGCGGGGTTCGTGGGATCCGACGCGGCGGGCCGCGAGGTCGTGCGGATGCTGGGGAAACTCGGGATCGGGACCGAAGGCGTCGTGGCGGACCCTTCACTGCCGACGACGGTCAAGACCCGTGTGATCGCCCACAGCCAGCAGGTCGTCCGGGTCGATCGGGAGAGAAGCGGTCCGCCCGCGGGGAAAGCCCGGGACGCCCTTTTGCGGAAGGTGTTGGCGGCCCTCCCGGACGTCGACGGCGTCGTGCTCTCCGACTACCGGAAGGGCGCCCTGTCGCGCGAACTGGTCGAGGCAGTCGTCTCGCGGGCCCGGAGACTGGGCCTCTTCGTCGCCGTGGACCCGAAACAGGCCGACTTTTCCTTCTATTACGGATGCACGGTGATCACGCCGAACAAGGCCGAGGCCGAGGCCGCGCTCGGCGGCAGGGAGCTGTCGAACGACCGGGATGTCCATGAAGGGGGCCGCGCCCTGCTCCGGAAGTGCGGTGCGAAGGCGGTGCTGATCACGCGCGGCGAGGAAGGGATGAGCCTGGTCGAGCGTGGCCGGGATGCTTCCTTCCACATCCCGGCGCTTGCCCGGCAGGTGTTCGACGTCACGGGGGCGGGCGATACGGTCATCGGCACCGTCGCCGTGGGGCTGTCCGCCGGAGCGCCGTTGCGCGACGCGGCTCTGCTGGCCAACGCGGCGGCAGGGGTGGTCGTGGGCGAGGTGGGAACGGCGCCCATCACCCTCGACAAGCTGAGGGGGGCCCTCGGATCTCCCGCGCGATGAGCCGAAGAACCGTTCCTTCTCCCGTCACCGTCCTGGTCTCCGTCCTCTACCGGGATGAGGAGACCTTCTCGACGGCGCTGGAACGGCTCGCGGAGCGGTTCGGGCCGATCGCCTCCGTGAGCGGGCCGTTTCCCTTCGACCGCACCGATTATTACGAACGGGAGATGGGGCCCGGACTCCTTCGGCGTTTCGTCGTGTTCGAGGAGCCCGCGGGGCGGGACGCGCTGGTCCGCTTGAAGATCGCCGCCGAAGAATTGGAGAACGCATTTTCCACCGGCGGTCGCCGCTCGGTCAACATCGACCCGGGGATCCTGACGGACGAGAATTTCGTCCTGGCGACGGGGAAGAATCACGGCCACCGGATCTACCTCGGAGAGGGAGTGTTCGCCGACCTGACCCTCGTTTACCGGAAGGGGGAATACCGGCCGCTTCCGTGGACCTACCCTGACTACGCCGGCGGCGCGATCCGGTCGTTCCTCGGGACCGTCCGGGCCGACCGCCGGGAATCGCGCCTCCGGGGGCGCTCGGGAGGCGCGCGGGCATGTGGATGAGCATGACCGGGTTCGGCCGGGCGGAGATGCACGGCGACGACCTGTCGGTGTCCGCGGAGATCCGGTCCGTCAATCACCGGTTTCTCGACATCCACGTCCGCTGCCCGGCGAAATACGCGTCCTGGGAAACCCGCGTGCGGGGGCTCGTCCGCGAGACGGTTGCCCGCGGCAAGGTGGATGTGTTCCTGGGTGTTCGCGAGTGGGGGAAGGGGGGGACGAGCGTCCGCGTCAACCGGGAACTCCTCGCCTCGTTCCTCGATCAGGCGCGGGCGCTCCGGGAGGAGTACGGACTGGCGCCGGAGCTCGCCGTCCGGGACCTGTTGGGGATTCCGGACCTGTTCGTCTTCGAGCCGGAAGGAGACGACCCGGCCGAGGAGCGGTGGCCGCTTGCGGAGCGCGCCCTCCGGGAGGCTCTCGCCCGGCTTCGGGGCTCGCGCGCCGAGGAAGGGGAGAGGCTCCGGGAGGTGATCCGCCGGGCCATGGCCGGGCTTCGGCTCCTCGCGGAGGAGATCGCTTCGCTGACCGCGGAGAACAAGGACCTGGCCGCAGCCCGGTTCCGGGAGCGGATCGCCCAGATGGCCGGCGAGGGGGGGGTGGACCCGGTCCGGCTGCACCAGGAGGCGGCGATCCTCCTCGACCGGCTCGACATCACGGAAGAATGCGTCCGGCTGCGGGCCCATCTCGACGCCGCGGAGGGGATGACGGCCTCCCCCCGGGGGGCGGTGGGGAAGCGGTTCGACTTTCTCCTCCAGGAGATTTTCCGGGAGCTGAACACGGCGGCGAGCAAGTCGGCTCATGCGGAGATCTCCGCGCGGGTCGTCACCGCCAAGACGGAGCTGGAGAAGGTCCGGGAACAGATCCAGAACGTGGAGTAGCCGATGAGGCAAGGCGACGTCTTCATCATATCGGCGCCGTCCGGGTCCGGGAAGACCACGATCTGCCGGAAACTGGCGGAACGGGTCGAGAACCTGGAGCTGTCGATCTCTTATACGACGCGCCCCCGGAAGCCGGGGGAAGTTGACGGCCGCGATTATCACTTCATCGATGATGAAAAGTTTGATAAAATGAAGAATCGCAAGGATTTTTTGGAATGCGCCGCGGTGTTCGGCCACCGGTACGGCACCTCCCGGGACATCGTGCGGTCGATCGTGTCGCGCGGGGTGGACGCCGTGCTGGAGATCGACGTCCAAGGCGGGCGCCAGGTCAAGGCGGCGCTTCCCGAGGCGGTCCTGGTGGCGATCTTCCCGCCCGGGATCTCCGTCCTCAGGCGGAGGCTCCTCGGGCGGGGGCGGGACAGCCGCGAGGAGATGGAGGCCCGCCTTCGGGCGGCCGCCCGGGAGATCCGGGACCTCCTGACTTACGACTTCCTGGTCGTAAACGACGACCTGGACGCGGCGGTCGACCGCGTGGAATGGATCGTGCGCGCTCACAGGCTCCGGCGGGACCGGGCGAAGGGGGCGCTGTCCGATATGTTGAAAGAGCCGGGAGAGGGAAACGATGGCGCGGGTAACGGTTGAGGATTGTCTCAGAAATGTCTCCAGTCATTTCGAACTCACGGTGATCGCCGCCAAAAGGGCCAAGCAGCTCCTGGCCGGTCAAGGTGCGGCCATCGACACGTCGGCGCGCCGGGACAAGCCGACGGTCGTGGCGCTCCGCGAGATTGCCCAGGGGAAGGTGCGGGTCCAGAAGTAACGCCGGAGCGCCCGATGCTCCGGCTGAACGACATCGTGGAACGGGTCCAGGCGACTCGGCCCGCCGCCAACGTCGAGCTGATCCAGAAGGCGTACGTCTTCACGGCGAAGGTCCATCACGGGCAGCTTCGCCGGTCGGGCGAACCGTACCTCATCCATCCCTTGAACGTCGCCCACATCCTCGCCGAGTGGAACATGGACGAGGAGACCGTCGTGACAGGCCTCCTCCACGACACGGTCGAGGACACCATGGCCACTCTCGATGAGATCCGGGACCTCTTCGGGGACTCCGTGGCCCAGATGGTCGACGCCGTCACGAAGATCAGCCGCGTCGTGATCTCCGACGTGGCCGAGCAGAAGGCCGAGTCGCTCCGGAAGATGATCCTGGCGATGGGGAAGGACCTCCGGGTCATCCTCGTCAAGCTCGCCGACCGGCTCCACAACCTGCGGACCATCGCCTTCCTCCCCCCCGACAAGCAGGCCGCCACGGCCCGCGAGACGCAGGAGATCTTCACGCCCATCGCCAGCCGGCTCGGGATGGCGCGCGTCAGGATGGAGTTCGAGGACCGGTGCTTCGCCATTCTTCACCCCGAGGACCACAAGGAGCTGACGCGGCTGGCCGACGCGCGCCGGCGTGATCGCGAGGAGCATGTCCGGGCGGTGGTCGCCCTGCTCGAAGGGAAGCTGAAGGAGGCCGGGATCACGGCCCAGGTCACGGGGCGCTCCAAGCACCTGGCCGGGGTGTTCGCCAAGATGGGCCGCCAGGGGATCGATTTCGACCACGTCTACGACTTCATCGGCTTCCGGATCGTCACGAAGACGCTGCGCGAGTGTTACGGCGCGCTCGGCGTCGTCCACAGCCTCTGGAAACCCGTCCCCGGTCGCTTCAAGGACTACATCGCCATGCCCAAGGGGAACCTCTACCAGTCCCTCCACACGACCGTCTTCGGGCCGAGCGCCGAGATGATGGAGATCCAGATCCGCACGGAGGAGATGCATGCCGTCGCCGAGTACGGCGTCGCCGCCCATTGGAAGTACAAGGAGGGGAAGCAGGTCGTCGGGAAGGACGACCAGATGTTCCTCTGGCTCCGGCAGATCCTCGAGGTCCAGCAGGACACGAGGGATTCGGCGGAATTCCTGAGCACCGTCAAGGTCGAGCTGTTCCCCGAGGAGGTGTACGTCTTCACGCCGCGAGGGGACGTCAAGGAGCTGCCGCGGGGCGCCACGCCCCTGGACTTCGCCTTCGGTGTCCACACCGAGGTCGGGATGCGCTGCGTGGGAGCCAAGGTCAACGGCAAGATGGTCCCCCTGAAGACGGCGCTCAAGAACGGGGACGTCGTCGAGATCATCACGCATCCCGGCGCCAAGCCGAGCCGCGACTGGCTCAAGATCGCCAGGACGAGCCGGGCCCTGAACAAGATCCGCGCCTATATCCGGCAGGAACAGCAGGCGCAGAGCCTGGCGCTCGGGAAGCAGGTCTTCGAGAAGGAACTCAGGAAGTACGGGCTCTCGATGAACAAGGTCCTCAAGGCCCCGGAGTTCGCGGAGGTCCTGCAGGAGAACCGCCTCAAGACCGCCGACGACTACTTCGTCGCCCTCGGGTACGGCAAGCTCCCCGTCATGCCGCTGCTCCGCAGGATGGTCCCCGCCGAGCAGCTCCAGGAACGGGAGAAGTCCAAGGAGTCCGGGATCGCCGCGCTTTTCCGGCGCGTCGCCCATAGGAAGCCGGGCGGCATCGTCGTCAAGGGGGCCGACGACGTCTTCATCCGCCTGGCGAACTGCTGCCATCCCGTCCCCGGCGACCCCATCGTCGGGTTCATCACGCGGGGGCGGGGCGTGACCATCCATGCGAAGGACTGCCCCAAGGCGCTTGCCAACGACCCGGCGCGCGCGATCGAGGTGTCCTGGGAAGCGGGGACGAAGGCGACCCACCCGGTGAAGCTCCGCGTGGTCTGCGCGGACAAGCCGGGCCTCCTCGCCGACATCTCGAAAACGATCACGGCAAGCGACGTCGACATCCGGCGCGCCGTCGTGATGACGACCAAGGATCAACGGGCGATCTGCGACTTCGAAGTGGCCGTGAACGACGCGCATCACCTGGCGTCGCTGATCAAGTCGATCGAGAAGGTCAAGAACGTATTCTCGGTGGAAAGGGGGAAAGGATAACAAATGCGCGAACCCGTGTCGACGAACAAGGCCCCGGCCGCCATCGGCCCCTATTCGCAAGGGATCCGCGCCGGCGGGTTCCTGTTCTGCTCGGGCCAGGTTCCCCTCGACCCGGCGACCGGGACGATCATCCCCGGCGGGGTCGAGGAGCAGGCTCGACGGGTCCTTCAGAACCTCGAGGCCGTCCTGCGGGCGGGAGGAGCGTCGCTTCGTTCGGTCGTCAAGACGACCGTCTACCTGGTCGACCTCGGGGACTTCCCGAAGGTCAACGCGGTCTACGCCGGTTTTTTCCCGGATGCGCCGCCGGCGCGGGCCACCGTCCAGGTGGCGAGGCTTCCTGCCGGAGCGCTCGTGGAGATCGACGCGGTCGCGGCCGTCGAGTGATCAGGCGGGCTTGATGACCCGGCCCGACTTGAGGCACTGCGTGCAGACGCGGACGCGGCGGACGGTGCCGTTCCGCATCGTCCGGACCGTCTGGATATTCGGCTTCCAGACCTTGCGGGTCCTGTTGTTCGCGTGGGACACGTTATGCCCGAACCCGGGCCCCTTTCCGCAAATCGAGCACTTGGCCATGGCATCCTCCGGAAATTTAAGTTAAATATCATAAATCATGGACATTAGGAAGGGAGAAAATCTCTTCGGACGCCGGCGAAAATCCCGCGCCGTGCCGCGGATCGCCGCCGTCGTTCTCATTCTCCTGGTCGGGGGGGCCGTGGTGCCGCACCTCCTGGCGAGAGGTCTGCCCGCTCCCGCCGGGGGGGCGGCGGACGCCATCTTCGTCCTGGCCGGCGGCGAGAACCGGATCGCGGTCGGATACCGGGCCTGGAAGGAGGGGATCGGCAGGCAGCTCTACATCCTTGGCGCGCGGCGGAAGGTGCGTCCCGAACAACTCCTTCCGGGTCATCCCGCGCTGGGACCGGCCGGGCTCGAGAAGATCCACGTGGAGGGATGGTCCGAAAACACCCTGGAAAATGCGTTCTCGGCGAAGTCCGTCGTGACGGCGCAGCGGTTCCGCAGCGTCGTTCTCGTGACCTCCGATTATCACCTTCCCCGGGCCTATCTCGCCCTCAGGAAGTTCCTCCCCCAAGAGGTTTCCCTCACCGCGATCCCGGTCGCCTCGGAATGGCACGGGGTCCGGTCCGCCCTCCGCTCCCTCCGGTTGTTCTTTCTCGAAGGGTGGAAGTACTGGGTGTATCGCGTGTTCCTCCACTGGGAGTGAGGAGGCGATACCGGCAGCCGCTCAGGAGTCCGGATTCCTGTGGAAGAATTCGGGGATCTTCGGCGCATCCGACAGGACGCGCCGCCCCTCGATCCGGACCTTCCCCTCCAGGACGAGACGGATCGCCATCGGGTAGATCCTATGCTCCTGCTTGAGGATCCGGGCCGCGAGCGTTTCCTCCGTATCGTCGTCGTAGACCGGCACGACCGCCTGGACGATGATCGGCCCCGTGTCCACCCCCTCGTCGAGGAAATGGACGGTGCACCCGGAGAACTTCACTCCGTGACGAAGGGCCTGCCCCGGCCCGTGCGTGCCCGGGAAGGAGGGAAGGAGGGCCGGGTGGATGTTGAGGATCCGGTTCGGGAAGGCACGGACGAAGCCGGGGGTGAGCACGCGCATGAACCCGGCGAGACAGACGAGCCGGGCCCGGCGATCCCGGATGATCTCGACGAGTCGGGCGTCGAACGCCTCGCGCGAGGGGAAGGCCTTGTGGTCCACCACTTCGGTCGAAATCCCGTGGTTCCGCGCTCGAGTGAGCCCGTAGGCGTCCGCTTTGTTGCTGATGACGATCCCGACCCGGCAGGGAATCTCCCCTCGTTCCGAGGCGTCGATGATGGCCTGCAGGTTGGACCCGCTGCCCGAAACCAGCACCGCGATGTCCGGCTTTTCGGCGCGCATCCCTTCCTCCCGAGCAATATCAGGTAATACCTGCGGTCTGCCTGCTTGGGTTAGCTATATATCAGCGAATTATAATCGGATCCTGACCGCGTTTCCGTTCCCGGACCTCCCCGATGATCCAGGCGGGAATGCCTCGGCGCCGGAAATGACGCAGCGCCCGGTCTCCGTCGGCCGGCCGGACGATCAGGATCATTCCGATCCCCATGTTGAAAGTCCGGTACGTCTCGCGGTCCGGGAGGCGGGCGGCCTGGACAATCGTCCCGAACACAGGCGGAACGGGCCAGCTCGACCGTTCGATGACCGCTCCGAGGCCCCGCGGAAGGGAACGGGGAAGGTTCCCGGGAATCCCCCCGCCCGTGATGTGGGCCATCCCGGAAATCCGCCCTTTCCGGAGGAATGAGAGGATCGGGCGGGCGTAGATCCGTGTCGGGCGGAGGAGCTCCTCCGAAACGGTCGTTCCCCAGTCGGGAATGAACGAGTGGATGCGTTTACCCAGGATTTCGAAGACGACCTTCCGGGCGAGCGAGTACCCGTTGCTGTGGAGTCCCGTCGAGGCGAGCCCGACGAGAACGTCCCCGTTGCGCGTTCCCTGTCCGTCGATGATCGCACGCCGCTCCACGGCGCCGACGACGAACCCGGCGAGGTCGAACTCCCCGGGCGCGTAGACCGACGGCATCTCCGCCGTCTCGCCCCCCAACAGGGCGCATCCCGCCTCGCGGCAACCCGCGACGACCCCCGCGACGACCTGCGCACCCCGGCGGGCCGACAGGCGCCCCGTCGCGTAGTAATCGAGGAAGAAGAACGGCTCCGCCCCGTGGACGACGATGTCGTTTACGCACATCGCCACGAGGTCGATCCCGACCGTTCCGAACGTCCCCGCCATGGCCGCCACCTTGACCTTCGTTCCGACGCCGTCGGTCCCCGAGACGAGGACCGGGTCCTTGAAGCGCCGCGAGGGGAAGCGGAAGAAGCCGGCGAACGAACCGATCCCGCCCAGGACTTCGGGGCGGTGGGTCGTGCGGACGAGCGGGCGGATCAGGGCGACCATCCGATCTCCCTCGTCGATGCGGACTCCTGCGGCGGCATATGTCACGGGCGTAGGCAACGGGCGCTCTCCGGGCGAGTTGAAGTCCACGTTACTGACACGGCGGACGCGATGTCAATGATTTTTCCCTCTCCTTCCGGTAAGATGGAGGCGCACTGGCCCGAATGTCTCCCCAGGCTTCTGCTGCGGCGGCGGATACGGGCATGTCTACTGCGTTGCGCTCGGTCGGGCTCCTCGACGTAGTCTCCACTACGCCTCCGGGGCCCTCGGTCGCGCGCCTTGTATCCACGCCCGTCTCCACCGTCTCGCGACGAACCCTGGGGAGACATGCGGGCCGGGGGGAGAGAACACATGGCGACGCGTGTCGGAATCGTTATCCTGGGCGACGAGGTCCTCAAGGCCGAGATCGCCGAGGCGAACATCGGCTACATGCTCCCGCTGCTCAACGCGTGGGGAGCGGAAGTGGCCCTGTGTGCCATTCTCCCCGACGACATCGGCGTCGTCGTCCGACACCTGAAGTTCTACCTGCAGGAGGCGGACCTTCTCGTTCTGACGGGCGGGATCGGCCCCACGCCGGACGACATCACCCGGGAGGCGGTCGCTCTCGCCGCGGGGGTGCCCCTCGTCGTACACCCGGAAGCTGCGGCGGCCCTCGACGCGTATTACGGCGACCGGATGAACCCCCACCGGATGCTCATGGCGACGGTGCCGCAGGGCGCGACGCTGATCCCCAACACGCTGAGCGCCGCACCGGGGTTCTGCATCGCCCGGATGGCGGCCTTCCCGGGGATCCCCCGACTCCTGCGGGAGATGTTCGGATGGATCAGACCGCTCGTCTCGGGGAAGCGGAAGAGCCGCGTGACGCTGTACGGCGGAGCCCCCGAGTCGGCGTACGCGGGGATCATGGCCGACGTGATGCGCGACTTCCCGGATGTCCGGGTGGGATCGTACCCGATGCTCGAGGGGGAGTACAAGGTCCGCGTCGTCTTCCGGGCGGAGGAGGCGGCCCGGGCCGCGGCGTGCGCGGACCGTTTCGCCGTGATGCTTGCGGCCGCCGGGCTTGCGATGGACCGGCGGGTCGAGGAGAGGGGGGACGATGGGGAGGATTGACGGTCGCGACCGGATCTTCGCGGTCCTGGTCCTCGGCTGGCTGCTGGCCGCGGCATTCCCGGCCGGTGGGGAGGCCGCCGGGGGAACCGGCGGTTGGCGGGAGCACTCCCTCGGATGGCTCACGGGATACCCGGAGAGGAAGGTGGCGGCGGGCGACAACGCCATCGAGGCGGAATTCCTGCTCAGGCCGGGGACGGGCATCGCGCTGGAAAAGGCGGGGCGCTGGCCGGTCGGCGGCGGCGAGAGGCTCGACGTCACGCTTTTCACGGACAATGTCAACCGGACCTCCCGGGACTACGATCCCCACGCGTCCCGTTTCCCCGTGTCGATCACGGTCGTGTTCGGCGAGGACCGCGTCCCGCTCCCGCTGAAAAGGCGCGTCACGGATTTCCTGTCCCACCTGTGGTACGGGTTCCCGCCGCGCGGGATCCGGATCGTCTACGCCTGGGGAGACCGGGTTCCCGCCGGTTCCATGTACCGCCCGGCGGACGAAGAGACCGTCTTCACGCTGGCCGGGGAGGAGGATGTCGGGAAGCGGATCGCCGCGCAAAGGAACCTGGCGGAAGACTTCCGGGCGGCATACGGGCGCGGGCCCAAGGGGCCCGTCACGCGGCTGATCGTCCGGGCCGAACGACCCCGGGGGGAGGCGGGAAATATCAGGAGCGGGATCGCGGCGTCCTTCCCCGCCCGGTAGGCGTACTCGTATTCGCTTCTCGCAAACGAGCGGGTACTCGAACCAGTCTCCGTGCACGGATCGACCGTTTGTCCCGAGTTATCCTGGTGGCGCTCCGACGCCCCCTGTGCGCCGGCCTGTCTGCTATTTCCCCTTGCGGGCGAAGGCGGCCTGGAGGTTCCGGACATACTCGGTTTTCGGGTCGATTCCGATGGCCGTCACGAAGCAGCCGATCGCCCCGTCCAGGTCGCCGCTTCCCATGCGGAGCAGGCCGATCTCGTTGTGGGCCGCCGCGAATCCCGGCCTTGCCGCGACGGTCTGCTCGAACTTCCGCGTCGCCTCCTCCGCCCGGCCCATCGCCTTCAGGACGAGTCCCTGGGTGTACCGGATCTCGTAGTTCTTCCGATAATCGGGGGAGATCGACTCGGCCCGGTTCAGCTCCTTGAGGGCCTCCGCGAGGTTGCCGCCGAAAAAAAGCTCCGCCCCGAGGCGGTAGCGGGCCTCGATGAACCGCGGGTCGAGCGCGATCGCCTTTCGGTACTGGGCGGCCGCCTCCTGCCGTTCTCCCATCCGCGAGTAGATCTTGGCGGCCTGGAAGTGCTCCAACCGGGCCCGGATCGTCTTCAGGTTGAAATGCGCCTCGGTGTTGTTCGGGTTGAGCTTGATGGCCCGGCGCAGCTCGAGGATCGCATCTTCGTAGAGACGCTCGTAGTAATACGCGATCCCCAGCGTGTTGTACGCGTCGTCGAGGGGGGCGCCGGGAGGGGCGGATGCCGCGACGTTCCGGGTCAGCTTGATCGCGTCTTCGTAGAGCCCCTTCTTGATGTAGAGCTTGCCCAGCGCGAGTCCCGCGCGGAAGAGGATGTCGTCTCGCTTCCTGCCCCCCGCGCGCACCGCGATCTCGGGGAGATCGAGGAATTCGCGCTCGGCCTTGTCGTAGGCGGCGATGTTCCGCGCGAAATGGAGGCCGAGCTGGTAATGGGCTTCGATATGGTTCGGGTCGGCCGCAACGGCTTTCGCGAATTCGCGGGCCGCCTCGGCGGCGTTCCCCGCCGCCAGATGTTCCCGGCCGGTGACGTAGTGCCGTTCCGCGCTTTCCGCGCCGGCGAACGCGGCGGGAGAGGCGAGCAGGGCCGTCAGGGCCCAGAGCAGCACGGGAGCGGCGGAACCAAGCCGTGCCATGACCTTCCCCCACACTGGGCGTTCGCAGCAGACGAATCCGAATTTGCCAATTATAATACATGGCGATGGGCGCCGATGGCCATACCTGGTTGCGCGCCGCCCGATCGCTGCCCGTGGCGGTTGCGATCGTCGCCTCTTGGAGCGGGGCCGCTCCGATCGGCCCTGCCCGCGCCGAGGAGAGGCCGCCTCCCGCTGTCTCGAGAATCAATCCCCATGTCGCGATGGACTGCCGGGAGTGTCACGCCCGCGTCCCGGACAGGGGAAAGACGCCCGCGGCGGAGGTCCTCGCCGGCCTCGGGAAGGACCCCGTCGCGCTTTGCCGCGATTGCCACCCGAGCGCCGAAGCCAGCCACCATCCGGTCGTCGAAAAAACCGACAGGAAGCTGCCCGAAGGCCTCCCCTTGAGCGCATCGGGCGACGTGATCTGCTCGACGTGCCACGACGTGCACCTGAAGACGGGCGAAGCCTACCTGTTGCGGGGATTCGACACGGGGCGGTACGCGGTCCGGATCGACATGTGCCTCGACTGCCACGGGAGGGCGTTCAACGCGATCAATCCCCACCGGGCCGAGGCGAAGAGCGGGAAGTGTTATACCTGCCACACGATCCGCCCCGGCCCGACGGACAGCGCCGGCACGGTGGAGGTGAAGGAGAAGATCGGCCAGGTCTGCGATTTCTGCCACAACGTGAGGGAGAAGGCGCATCCCGCGAACGCGGATCCCCTCCAGAAACTCCCCCCGGGCCTTCCGCGCGACAAGAGGGGCGGAGTCACCTGCGGCACCTGCCACGATCCCCACGGGACGGACACGACGCTCCACTTCCTGCGGCGGGAATATGTCGAATCGCTCGAGTCCGGGCGATACGTCAATCCCCACCGGAAGGCGGACTATTCCGGCTGCCTGGCGTGCCATGCGGGGATGGCGATCCGGCCCGAGGAGATGCGGAAGAATCTCAGGTACCGCGGGGACGACCTTCAGATCTGCCTCTCGTGCCACGGGGCGATGGACTCCTGCCATCCGATCCTCGTCAGGCCGGCACCTGGAATGAAGCCGGGAGCGGAGCTGCCGCTGTCGGCGGAAGGGAAGATCCGGTGCCTGACATGCCATGATCCGACTCCGCAAGGGGGAAGCGGCGTCGCGATCCGGGGACGGGTGGCCGGGCAACCGATCAACGCGATCTGCTTCCGGTGCCATGACCGGGCGGACTTGGCGGGCCGCAACCCGCATTCCGCGATGACGGACCGGACGGCCTGCAAGTTCTGCCACGATACGATGACGGACCCCACCAACGAGGAGGCCGCGCGGGTCTCTTTCATTTCGAACACGCGGCTGATCTGTTTGCGCTGTCACCCCCAGGAGAACCACCCCATGGGCGTCGACCACATCGTCACGCCGCGGATGGCGATCCCCGAGCCGTTCAAGCTCGACGGGAAGGGGAAGCTGACGTGTACGACATGCCACAACCCGCATATCGACGTCCGGGAAGGACCCGCCGGCGTCCGGAAACACCGTTTCGTGGTCGCGGGGGAAGGGGGGGCGATCTGTACCCTCTGCCACCGGCGTTGAGCTGGGGACCCGCGCATCACTCGTGCCGGAGCGCCTCGATCGGGTCGAGGCGGGAGGCCTTCCTGGCCGGGTAGAAGCCGAAGAAGATCCCGACCGCCGCCGAGAACCCGAAGGCGACGAGGACGGCGGCGGGCGAGATGAGCGTCGACCAGCCCGCGATCCGCGAAATGAGGACGGACCCGCCGATCCCCGCCAGGATGCCGATGCTTCCCCCCGTCAGGGCGAGGACCACCGCCTCGATCAGGAACTGGAGGAGGATGTCGCGCTCCCGGGCCCCCACCGCCATCCGGATCCCGATCTCCCGCGTCCGTTCGGTGACCGAGACAAGCATGATGTTCATGATCCCGATCCCGCCCACGATCAGGGAGACGGAGGCGATCGCGCCGAGCAGCAGGCCCATGATGCGGGTCGAAGCCTCCGCGACCGAAAGCATCTCGGAGAGGTTGCGGACCGAGAAGTCGTCCTCCTGGCCCCGCGCGATCCGGTGTCGCTGGCGGAGAAGATCGGTCACCTGGGTTTCCGCTTCGCGGATGGTGTCGGGCCCCGTCGCCTGGACGAGGATGACGCCGACCATCCCGAGGTGGGTCGTTCCGGCGAGCTTCTTCTGGACGGACGTGATCGGCGCGATGACGATGTCGTCCTGGTCCTGTCCCTGCGGCGACTGGCCCTTTCGTTCCAGCAGTCCCACGACGGTGAACGGCACGCGCTTGATGCGGACGATCTTCCCCACGGGGTTCTCGTCGCCGAAGAGGTTCGACGCGACGGTCCGGCCGAGGACCGCCACTTTCGCGGCGGCGTCCACTTCGTCGGATGTGAAGAACCGGCCGTCCGCGATTTTCCAGTCCCGGATGTCGAAATATTCCGGTGTGACGCCCTGGACGATGGTGCTCCAGTTCTGGTTGCCGTAGACGACGGGCGCGGAGGTCCGGATCGCGGGGGCGGCGAACCGGACGGCGGACAGCTCGCGGCC
Source organism: Deltaproteobacteria bacterium (assembly GCA_023488945.1). The sequence continues at coordinate 50,751 of JAMDBZ010000018.1, read as the reverse complement.
GATGGCGCGGGCGTCGGCCATCGTCAGGGTGGGGGCGCCGCCGAACCCCGAACGAAGTCCGCCCGAAGTCGTGCTCCCGGGGAGCACTATGAGGAGGTTCGAGCCGATCGAGGCGATCTGGGCCGCGAGCCGCTCGTTGGCTCCCGCGCCCACGGCGACCATGGCGATCACGGCGCCGACCCCGATGATCATGCCCAACATCGTGAGGAAGGAGCGCATCTTGTTCGCCCGCAGGGACCGGGAGGCCGACTTGGTCGCCGATGCGAGGTTCATTGAGCGGAAGCTCCCGTCGATGTCCTTTCGTCCGACACCACCCGGCCGTCCCGGAACCGGACGATGCGCCGGGCGAGCTGCGCGATGTCGGGCTCGTGAGTGACGATGATGAGCGTGATCCCGTTCTCCCGGTTCAGCCGATCGAAGAGGGACATGATCTCTTCGCTCGTCGCCGTGTCGAGGTTCCCGGTCGGCTCGTCCGCCAGGACGAAGGAGGGGTTGTTGACGATCGCCCGCGCGATCGCGACGCGCTGCTGCTGTCCCCCCGACATCTGCGTCGGGAGATGGTGCTCCCGCTCGAGGATCCCCACCGCGGCCAGGGCGTCCCGGGCCCGCGACCGCCGCTTCCCGGAGGGGACGTTGTCGTAGATCATCGGCAGCTCGACGTTTTCCAGGGCCGTCATCCGGGGGAGGAGGTTGAAACCCTGGAAGACGAATCCGATCCTGCTCCTCCGGATGTCCGCCAGGGCGTTGCGCGAAAGGGCGGCGGTATCCAGCCCGTCGATGCGGCAGGTCCCGGACGTGGGACGGTCCAGGCATCCGAGGATGTTCATGAGGGTGGACTTGCCGGAGCCCGACGGCCCCATCACCGCGAGGAACTCGCCGCGGGGAATCGCCAAATCGATGTCGCGCAGCGCCTCGACCCGGACGTCATCGATGCGGTACGTCTTGCACAGGCGGATCGTCTCGATCGCCGGGAGCCCGGACATCAGCGGAATCCGCCGATCCCGAATCCGGGCGGCCCGCCGGAGCCGGGCCGCTTCGCGATCTCGGAAACGATGACGGGATCGCCGGGCCTGAGATTCCCCGAGACGACCTCCGTGAAGGAGCCGTCGCTGATTCCGAGCGTGACGGGGACGGGGGATGGCTTCCCGTCCTTCCCGAGGAGGTAGACGCGGGCGCCGCGCGTCTCGCCGTTCCCGGCCGTGCCGGACGGCCGGTAGCGGAGGGCGGCGTTGGGGATCTTGAGAGCGTCCGGGACCTCGCGGATCCGGATCGAGACATTCGCGGTCATTCCGGGCTTGAGAAGGAGATCCCTGTTGTCGACGCGGACGACGACGTCGTACGTCACGACGTTCTGGGTGATGATCGGCGCGTTCCGCACCTGGACGACCACCCCCGTGAACGTTTTCTCGGGATAGGCATCCACGGTGAAATCCACGACCTGCCCGACCCGCGTCTTCCCGATGTCCGACTCGTCGACGTTGGTGTCGATCTGCATCTTCGTGAGGTCCTGGGCGATGGTGAAGAGGGTCGGCGTCTGAAAGCTCGCGGCCACCGTCTGTCCGGCGTCGACGTTGCGCGAGACGACGATCCCGTCCACGGGGGAGTGGATCGTCGTGTAGCGGAGATTCGTCTCGGCGACGGACAGGGCGCCGCGCGCCTGTTCGACCTGCGCCTCGGCGCTCTTGCGCGTCGCGACCGCCGCGTCGTAGGCGGTCTGCGCCGCGTCCACGTCGGCCTGCGCCACGAAGCCGTCCCGGATCAGCTCCTTGTTGCGCTTCAGGGTCCGCAAGTCATTGGCTTCCTGGACGGCCGCCTTGTTCAACGCGGCCTCGGCGTTCCGGAGCGCGCCGCGCGCCTGGACCACTTGGGCCTCGAACAGGCGGGGGTCGATCTTCGCGATGACCTGCCCCTTGCGGACCCGCGAGTTGAAGTCGACGAGAATCTCCTGGATGGCCCCGGAGACCTGGCTTCCCACCTGGACCGTCGTGACGGCGTTCAGATTCCCCGTCGCAGTGACCGTTTCCGTGATGGGTCCCTTTTCGGCGGGCGCCGTGCGGTACCGGGGGCCCTTGTCCCCGCTGCAGCCCCCGGCCGCGAGAATTCCCGCGGCGAGGAGAGAGGCCGCCGAAGCGGCGGCGATCCATGGTCTCATCGGGTCTCCTTCTCGATCATTTCCCGGATCTCCTCGTTCCCGATCCGGATCCCGTGCCGGTCGAGGAGCTCCCCCGTGCTCTTCCAGAGGCGGGTCAGCGCCCCCTGGAGGTCGGTTCGGGCGGTCACGAGCGCATTGCGTGCCGCGACGCGGTCCGATTCGGCCTGGAGCGTGTCCTTCGTGGTGGCCAGCCCGATCCGGGCACGCTCGAGATACGATGCGAAGCGGGCCTCCGCCAGTTCGAGACCCTTCCCGGCGACGTCGATCTGCTTCTTCCGGGTCTCGAGGTCCCGCAGGGCCGACCGGACCTCGAGTCCGATCGACTCCTCGAGGCTCCTCAGGGAAACGCGGGCCTGGCGCGCCTTCAGGCGGCTCGCGGCGAGGTCTTCGCGCGCCGCGGCGTTCCCGATCGGGAACGAGAAGGAGAGTCCCGCGGCCCAGGACGGGTATTTCCCGCTCCCCAGGTCGTCCAGCGCGCGACCGTAGTCGGATCCGAGCCCCGAGACGCCGGCGCTCCCGGTCAAGGCGAGCGACGGAAGGACGGCGTTGCCGGCGACTTGCGCGTTGAACTCCGCGGTGCGGAGCGCCAGCCGGGCGGAGATGATCTCGGGGCGGTGGGCGAGCGCAGCCGCGACGGCCTCCTGTCCCCCGGGGGCTGCCTCCGACGGGATTCCCGGCTCGGCGGGGACGAGGTGTTCTTCCGCCGGGATCTGGAGCAGGACGCGCAGACCGTCTTCGGCATCCCGGACGGCTTTCTCGGCGTCCAGGAGATCCTTCTGGCGCTGGGCCACTCCAAACGCCGAGTCCAGGAGTTCGATCGACGCCAGGAGGCCGGCGCGCACGCGGGCCTCGTTCTGGGCGTGGAGCCGCCTGGCGGTCTCCAGGGAGATCTTCCGGGTCTCGAGGTTGCTGCGGGCCGCAAGGAGCGTGAAGAAGCCGTCCCGGGCGTCGGCGACGGTGGCCTGCGCCTTGGCGCGCCAGTCCGATGCGGCCGCGTCCGAGGAGAGGCGGGCCGTGATGATCCCTTTCTCGGTGACGTCGCGCCCGAACCCCTGGAGAAGCGGTTGCGACAACGAAACGGAAAGGGCCGGCTTCGCGAAATGCGAGGTGGGCATTCCGAGGTTGTCGCGGCTGAACAGGTTGGTGAAGGCGACCGACGCGGTGGCGCCGCTCGGGAGGAGGCGCTCCGCGGCCACGTTCGCGTCGAAGAACCGCTTCCGTTCCGCATCGGGAGCGACCGGCGTCGGCTTGTCGTCTTCCCCGCGGAAATCGAGCAGAGACGTCAACTGGACATCGTAGATCCCGTGGGCGCGGCGGGCGCCGGACTCGGCGACGGCCGGGTCGAACGAGGCCGCGCGCAGGGCGAGGTTGTTCGCGATGGCCAACCGGACCGCGTCATCGAGGGTGATCGGCAGATCCCCCGCCGACGCGAAAAGGGGAGGGATGAAAACCGTCCCCAGGATGGCGGCGAGAAAGAGGGCGAAGGGGCCGGGCCTTCGCCGGAGTGTCCGGGTTGCTCTTCGGTTGCGGAGCACGATGACGGGCATTATACCAACACCGCGAGGGCGCCTTTCCCGGAGGTGCCGGTATCGATTAAATAAACATGAAAAAGCCCGGTCTCCGGGGGGGGTGGAGACCGGGCATCGAGCGCGCCGCCGGTGCGGGGGGTAACGACCCCGGGGGGCGCGGCGTGCCTGGTGTGCGTGCCCGGTGGAAGGCCGCGCTCCGGAACGGGAGATCACCCGCCGGCCGACATGTCAGTGCGCGCTCAAGAACGTGTCCGCCTCGGCGACGCAGGCGGCCACGGCTGCCGTTCGGGCGTAACGGGCATGACGGAACGCTTCGCCGCCGGGACGACCTTCCCCGGCGCGTTTCCCGTGATCACCCGGGAGAAACCGCTGCGACCGCGGGTGCTCATCGTGATGAAGTCCGCGTCCTCCCCGCCTCATGGTGCGGTGCCGGCCGGTCGTGTCGATGGAACCCCATTATGCATACAGTATACAGTATATGGAACACCTGTCAAAGGGAAAAGCGGGAGGGACAGGATTCCTCGCCCGCCTTCGGGATGCGGCTGTGAGACGGGACCTCGCGTTCCGGGTCACGCCGCGGGAGGACGGCTCGCGCCTCGACCGGTTCCTCCGGGACAGGGTCCCGGACGTTCCCGCGCGCAGCGTCCGTTTCGCGATCGCGGCCGGGCGGGTTTCGGTCAACGGCGCGCGGGCCGCCAAGGGGGTCCCGGTGCGGGAGGGCGACCGCGTGGCGGTCTCGGAAATCGCCGAGCGGGAGGACTGGCTTCCGGCACCCGGCGCGGTCACCGGCGCGGCCGTTCTGTACAGGGATGACTGGGCCGCCGTCCTGGACAAGCCTGCGGGGGTCCACACGGAGGCGCACCGGCCGGGCGAGACCGGCACGCTCGCGGGATTCCTGCGATGGATCTGCCCGTCGGTCGTGGAGTTCTCCGAAGGGCCCGGGTTGTCGCTCCTGACCCGGCTGGACTATGCGACCAGCGGGGCGGTTCCCGCGGCCCTGACGGAGGAGGCATTCCGGGAACTCCGCCGGCAGCGGGACCACGGAGAGATCCGCAAGACTTACCTGTGCGTGGTGTCGGGCCGCTTCGAAGGGGAACTCGTCATGCCGTATCCCCTCGAAACGGAGGGTGGGGAGAGGGCGCGAGTCCGGACGGACCTCCGTGATCCGGACGAGAGCCGCTGGACGGCGGTGACCCCCGTGCGGGCGGGCGAAGGCTGGACCCTCGTTCGGGCCCGCATCCGCCGGGGGAAGAGACACCAGATCCGTGCCCACCTGGCCGCGGCCGGCTTCCCCATCGTCGGGGACCGGCTCTATTCGGCCGTGCCTCCGGCGGGTCCGGGACACGAGCGGCTCCTCCTGCACGCCGAGGCGGTGGAATTCGTCCATCCGGGTCGGGGCGAGAGGGTCCGGGTCGAGTCCCCGGCTCCGCCGGCGTTCGCCGAATTCCGGATTACTTGACCGAGTCGAGGCGGGATTCGAGATCTTTCAGATGTTCCCGGTCCTGCGGAAGCTCCGCCTGGTACTTGTTGTAAAGATCCAGGTCGGCGGGGTCGACGAAGCGGTTGCGATAAGGGTTTGTCGCGAGGGACCGTTTTTCGTCGACCCGGCGGATCAGTTTCTCTTTCGCCTCGATCTTGGCCTTCAGTTGCTCGATCTGCGAAGTGAGCGCCTCTCGCTCCTCTTCCCGGTTTTCACCCAATGTGGATTCCGACGGCTGCGGCTCAACCCGGGCCGGCCTCGGGGGAGCGACCCTGTTTCCCGGGGCCCCCGCGGATGGTCCTTCGCTGGGGGCCTCCCGCACGACGGGACGCGTCTTGTCGCGGTAAGAGGGAGGGATGGAGGAGAAGTCGTCCGTGAAATGGATGATTCCCCGCTCGTCCTCCCACCGGTAAATGTCGGCCCATCCGGCGAAAGCCGGGAACAGGGTCATGAACGCGGCGAGGAGCAGCGCGGCCGCCAGGCCGTTTTCCGGCCGGCGCCGGGCGCGCGAACCGCCTGAAGGGGTCATCGGTACATGAAGACCGTCAGGATGACGGCGATGGAGCCCGCGACGAGCAGGGCCAGCGGGATGAGGAATGAGGCATCCATCTCAGTTCTGATAGTACAATAGGGTTCCGCGGGAATCAACGGAGGGACGATGCGGGACGACGGGCCGGTCAAGGCGCTCTGGATCGGGTTCGCCCTCGCGTTCTGCTGGCCGTTCATCGGGCTGGCGGACGGGGGCGGGCTGTTCCTCGGCGTTCCCCCGGTCATCGCATATATCTTCGCCGGATGGGCGGTCCTCGTGGCCGCGCTCTTCCTCGTGTCGCGGAAGACGGGGGACTGAAGGGATGCCCGCCCCGCTCTTCCCGGAGTCCGCGGTTCTCCTGGTCGTCGTCGGATACCTCTTCCTCCTCTTCGGGATCGGTTACCTCGGGGAACGGAAGTTCGACCTTTTCCGGGCGCGCGGGTGGGACCGCTACATCTACGTCCTCGCCGCCGGGGTGTACTGCACTTCGTGGACGTTCTACGGCTGCATCGGGAACGCGGCGCAGAACGGGCCGGCGTTCCTCGGCCTGTTCATCGGCCCCTCGGTCTTCGCGCTCGGATGGTGGTCCTTCCTCAGGAAGCTCGTCCGCGTCTGCCGCGGCCGGAACATCACCTCCGTCCCCGACTTCCTCAGCATCCGGTACGGCAGTCACGGCTGGATCGGGCCCGTGGCCACCCTCCTCCTGCTCCTCGGGATCGTCCCCTACATCTCCCTTCAACTCCAGGCGGTGGCGATCTCGTTCGACCTGATCGCGAGGAAGGCGGGGGCGGGCGGACCGCACGTGGAGCCGATGCTCCTCGTATCGTTCTTCATGGGGGCGTTTGCCCTGTTCTTCGGCGGCCGCTATCTCGATTTCACCAGGCGTCAGGGCGGCCTGCTGACCGCCGTCGCCGTGGAGTCGGTCGTCAAGATCCTCATCCTGGTCGCCGCGGGGTTGTTCGTCTGCTACGGCGCATTCGGCGGGGTGGGGGACATCTATGCCCGCGTGGCGGCCCACCCGGACCTGTCGCGGCTGGCGACGCTGGCCGGGCCCCGGGGGAACGGCGTTTCCCGCTGGCTCGCCTTCGCGGTGATCGCGGTGATCGACGTGATCCTGCTGCCGCGGCAGTTCCACATCCTCGTGGTCCAGAACGGCGACGAGAAGCACATCCGCACCGCCATGTGGATGTTCCCCCTCTACCTCCTGCTCATCAACCTGCTCGTCATCCCGATCGCCTTCGGGGGCCTCCTTCTCGGCCTCCCGGCCGCGGCGGGAGACAAGTACATCCTGGCGATCCCGATGCTCTTCGGGCGGCGGGCGCTCTCCCTGCTGGTCTTCCTCGGAGGGTTCTCGGCCGCCACCGCGATGGTCATGGTATCCTCCGTGGCTCTCGGGAAGATGGTGGCCAACAACCTCCTCATCCCCGGCATCCTCAAGGCCCGCAAGGGGTTCCACGCATACCGCTACCTCCTGGCGACGGCCCGGATCTCCATGCTCATGATCATCGCTCTCGGATACCTTTACGCCCGGGTCATGACACGGAACATGGTCCTCATGGAGATCGGGCTCATCTCGTTCGTCGCGGTCGCCCAGTTCGGGCCGGCGCTTTTCGGGGGGCTTTACTGGAAGCGGGCGAACGCGTGCGGGGCGTTGGCAGGGATCGTCGCCGGCTTCATCGGGTGGTTCTACACGCTGATTCTCCCGGCGATGGTGAAGGCGGGGATCCTCTCGCCCGGCGTCACCGAAAGGGGGCCCTTCGGTCTCGCGGTCCTCCGCCCGACCGACGTCCTTGGGATCGGGATCGGCGACTCCATCGGGAACGCCGTCTTCTGGAGCCTCTTCCTGAACGTCCTGTGCTTCGTCACCGGCTCCCTTCTCTCGGCTCCGGCCCGGGACGAGGCGAAGGCGGCCGGCCGGGCCGCGTCGGGCGAACCCCCCGGATTCGTCCCGGGTCGGGAGGATGTCATGTCCCTGCCGGGCCCCGCCGCGCATTACATGTCCCTGGAGGACGTCGAGACCGTAATCTCCCGCTATGCCGGGACCGAGCGGTCCGAGGAGATCGACACGGTCGTGAAGGAGATCCGCGAGAGCAAGATGCGCGGCGAAACGCGGGAGGCCGTCGTCCGGCAGCTCGAGCTGCCGGTGCGGCTCGAGCGGGTCCTCACGGGCACGATCGGCGCGATCGCGGCCCGGAACGTGATGCGCGACATGCTCCCGCTGTCGCTGGCGGACGCGAGAACCCTCGTCGAGTCGTACAAGGCCATGGAGAGGAGCCTGGAAACGACGCAGAAGGAAGTGACCCAGAAGGCGGAGGAGATCCTGGCGCGGGAGCGGTTCCTGGCGAGCGTGGTCCGCAGCATCGACGACGGGGTCATCTCGTTCGATTTCGACGGGCGGATCACGACGGTGAACGAGGGGGCGTGCCGGCTCTTCCGCCGCTCCGAGCGGGAAATGATCGGCGGGGACTTCGGCATCCTCATCCGGGACACACGGTACCGGGAGCGGCAGCGGATCATCGCGCGGGCCACCTACCGGACGGGCCACTGGCGCGGGGAGGTGGAGATCGTCCGCCGGGACGGGACGGCCGCGCCGGCGCTGCTCTCCACGGCCAAGATCATCGACGACAAGGGGAGGCCGATCGGCTTCGTCTGCTCCTTCAAGGACCTGGCCGAGATCAAGGCGATGCAGCACCGGATGGTCCAGAGCGAGAAGCTCGCCTCCCTCGGGCAGATGGCGGCCGGGGTGGCCCACGAGATCCGCAACCCGCTCGGGTCGATCAAGATGAACCTCCGGTTCCTCCGGGACCGGGCGCGTGCCGCGGAGTCGCTCGAGGAGATCGAGCAGATCCGGGAGGCCGTCGGGTCGATGGAGGTGATCGTCAACGAGCTCTTGGACTACACCCGGGACATCGCCCTCCAGCTCGACGAGTACGACGTCGGGCGGATCGTCCGGTCCGCCGTGGACGCCTTCCGCGACGACTGGAAGGGACGCGGGGTCGAGGTCCTCGTCGAGGAGGGGAGCGCTCCCCTCACGGCGATGGTCGACGGAATCCGGATCAAGCAGGTCGTGACCAACATCGTCAAGAACGCCGTGGAGGCGTCGCCGCCGGGCGGCGGGCGGGTGAGGGTCCGCGTCACGGGACGGGACGGCCTGATCCGGCTCGACGTCGAGGACAACGGCCCGGGGATGGAATCGGGCGAGGTGGAAAAGGTCTTCCAGCCGTTCTATACGACCAAGGCGCAGGGGGTGGGGCTGGGGATGCCCATCGTGAAGCGCCTCGTCGAGCTCCACGGGGGGGACATCGCGATCCGGTCGGCCCGCGGGGAGGGGACCGTCGTTTCCGTGATCCTGCCCCGGTTCCCGTTCCGGTCCGCGGCGGAGGAGGCGCGTTGAGGCGAAAGATCCTTCTTCTGGACGACGAGGAGATCTTCCTCCGCCCGCTGGCGAAGACGATCCTGGCCGGAGGCTACCTCGTCGATACCGCCTCCACGGCGGCGGAGGCGCGGGAGAAGCTCAGGGCGGACGAGTTCGACCTCCTGATCACCGATGTCCGGATGCCGGGGACGGACGGCATCGCCTTCACGCGGGAGGTGAGGCGCGATTTCCCCGACATGCCCGTGATCGTCATGACGGCCTACGGGAGCATCCGGACGGCCGTGGACGCGGTGAAGGCGGGGGCGGAGGACTACATTCTCAAGCCGTTCGAGCCGGACGAGATCCTCCTCCTGATCGGGCGGGCGCTGGAGATCCAGGACCTCCGGCTGGCCGACCGGTACCGCCTCGAACGGGATCAGGAGGACTTCGAGCTCCGGAAGACGCTCGTCGGGAGGAGCCCGGCGATGCGGCGCCTCCAGGAGGACATCGAGAACGTCCGGGGATTGACGACGACGGTCCTTCTGACAGGCGAAACGGGCACCGGGAAGGGACTCGTCGCCCGTGCGATCCATTACGGCGGACCCCGGAAGGACCGTCCCTTCATCGAGGTGAACTGTGCGGCCATCCCCGAGCCACTGTTCGAGTCGGAGCTGTTCGGGTTCACGAAGGGCTCGTTCACGGGCGCTTCGGGGGACCGGAAGGGCCATTTCCTCCTGGCCCACGGCGGCACCCTGTTCCTCGACGAGGTCGCGGAGGCCCCCTTGTCCATCCAGCCGAAGCTCCTGACCGCGATCCAGGACAAGAAGATCATGCGGATCGGGGGGAGCCGGCAGATCGACGTCGACGTCCGGATCATCGCGGCCACGAACCGGGCGATCGACGAGGAGGTCGAGGCGGGGCGGTTCCGGAAAGACCTCTTCTTCCGGCTGAACGTCTTCCCCATCCGGGTCCCGCCGCTCAGGGAACGGAAGGAAGACATCCCCGAGCTCGCGGCGCGGTTCCTCCGGAAATACGCCATCCGGTGCGGGAAGAAGGTCTCGCGCATCGCGCCGGGGGCCATGGCGGCGATGCAGGGGTACGACTGGCCGGGAAACGTCCGGGAGCTCGAGAATTTCATCGAGCGGGCCGTGATCCGGGCGAAGGGAGAGGAGCTCGATCCCTCCCCGGAGCTGCTCCCGCACGGGGAAGGGGGCGGGCTGTTCCCGTTTCCCGCGGGAATGCCCTTCCGTGAGGCGAAGGAGCGCGTCGTTTCGGCCTTCGAGCGGCGCTACATCGAGGAAGCGCTTCGGCGGACGAGCGGGAAGCTCGGCGAGGCGGCCCGGGAGGCCGGGATGGACAACAAGAATTTCTCCGAGAAGATGAAGCGGTACGGGATGACCCTCGACGAGTTCCGGAAAGGGTGAGCTCACCCGACGGCTCGCACCGCCTTTTGGTAAGAACACCAAGGATTCCGGCTTGCCCGTTGGTAATTATGCCAATGACGTTCCTTTCCCGCCTGAACGTTATGTAATCCATCACTTCGTGATATTCAAATAACAATCCGTATTGACAGAATATTTTATAATGAAAATTCCGTTTGATGCGGTTGGACTTCTGGCACGGCTGTTGCGCTATAATTCCAAAGATCCCTCGGGGGTGCCCATGCCGCTTCTCAAGATCGACGACATCCACCTCTCCTTCGGAGGCGTCAAGGCGATCAACGGCGTCTCGATCGACGTGGCCAAGGGAGCCATCCACGCGATCATCGGCCCCAACGGGGCGGGGAAGACGTCGGTCTTCAACTGCATTTCGAGCGTCTACAGACCGCAGCGCGGCGCCGCCTATTTCGAGGGGCGCAGGATCACGGGGATGCATCCGGACCGTGTCGCCCACCTCGGGATCGCGCGGACCTTCCAGAACATCGCGCTCTTCCACCACATGACCGTCCTGGACAACCTCATGCTGGGGAGACACCTGTTCCTCAAGCGCGGCTTCTTCGCGGGCGGGATCTTCCTGGGCCCCGCACGGCGGGAGGAGATCGAGAATCGCCGGATCGTCGAGGACATCATCGACTTCCTGGAGATCGAGAACATCCGGATGAAGCCGGTCGGAACGCTCGCCTACGGGCTCCGCAAGCGGGTGGAGCTGGCCCGGGCCCTCTCTCTCAAGCCGAAGCTGCTTCTCCTCGACGAGCCGATGGCGGGGATGAACCTCGAGGAGAAGGAGGACATGGCCCGGTTCATCATCGACATCAACGAGGAGTGGGGGATCACGATCCTCCTCATCGAGCACGACATGGGCGTCGTCATGGACATCAGCCACCGGGTCAGCGTGCTCGACTTCGGCGTGAAGATCGCGGATGGCGAACCACGGGACGTGGCCAACGACCCGCACGTGATCCGGGCCTATATCGGAGAGGGAAACGGTTTCCTTCAGGAGTCGGAGGCGCGTTGAGCGGCATGAAGGACGTCATCGGGAGCCACGACACCATTCCCAAGCTCCTCGTGCGCAACGCGGAACGGTTCGGCGACCGGAAGGTCGCGATGCGCGAGAAGGAGTTCGGGATCTGGCAGGAGTTCACGTGGAAGGATTACCACGATCACGTGAAGGACTTCTCGCTGGGTCTCGTCTCCCTCGGCCTGTCCCGGGGGGACAAGGTCGCCATCATCGGCGACAACCGGCCCGAATGGGTCTGGTCCGAGGTGGCCGCCCAGGCCGCCGGCGCCGTCCCGCTCGGGCTCTACCAGGACTCGACGCTCAAGGAGGTCTCCTACGTCATCGACCACTCGGACTCGGCGTTCGTCGTCGCCGAGGACCAGGAGCAGGTCGACAAGATCCTGGACATGAAGGACCAGCTTCCGAAGGTCCGGTACGTGGTCTACACCGATCCGCGGGGGATGCGTGGCTACAAGGAGCCGTTCCTCCTCGACTTCAAGGAAGTGGAGAACTTCGGGCGGGAGCTTTCGCTGCGCGAGCCCGGGCTCTTCGAGAGGACCGTGGCGGCGACGAAGTCGGAGGACCTCGCCTTCATCTGCTATACCTCGGGGACCACCGGTTTCCCCAAGGGGGCGATGCTCTCGTTCCGCAACCTCCTTTCGATGGCCGCGAACCTGATGGAGGTCGACCCGAAGGTCGAAAAGGACGAGTTCGTCTCCTTCCTGCCGCTCGCCTGGATCGGAGAGCAGATGATGTGCCTTTCGAGCGCGCTCCTCACCGGGTTCACGGTGAACTTCCCCGAGAAGCCGGAAACCGTCCAGGAGAACGTCCGGGAGATCGGCCCCACTGTGATGTTCTCACCCCCGCGGATCTGGGAGAACATGACCTCCACCGTTCAGGTGAAGGTCATGGACGCCTCGTGGTTCAAGCGCGCCATGTACAACTGGGCCCTCCCCGTCGGATACGAATACGCCGAGACCATGTTCCGGAAGCAGAAACCGCCGGCCGCGCTGCTCCTGAAGCACCGGCTGGCCTACGCCCTCGTTTTCCGGGCGCTGAAGGACCGGCTCGGGCTGCTCCGGATCCGGACGGCGTCGACGGGAGGGGCGGCCCTGGGGCCGGACGTCTTCAAGTTCTTCAACGCGATGGGGGTGAACCTCAAGCAGATCTACGGGCAAACGGAGATTTCCGGGATCTCCTGCATCCACCGGGACGGGGACATCAACTTCGACTCGGTCGGCAAGCCGATCCCCGAGACGGAGATCCGGATCTCCGAGACCGGCGAAATCCTCTCGAAGAGCCCCTCCGTGTTCCTCGGTTACTACAAGAACCCGGAGGAAACGACGAAAACGCTCGCGGAAGGGTGGCTCCACTCGGGTGACGCCGGGTACTTCACGGAGGACGGCCACCTCGTCGTGATCGACCGGGTCAAGGACGTGATGCACCTCACGGACGGGACCCGCTTCTCGCCCCAGTTCATCGAGAACAAGCTCAAGTTCTCCCCCTACATCAAGGAATGCGTCTGCCTCGGGAACGAGCGGGATTTCATCGCTGCGATGATCTGCATCGACTACCCGAATGTGGGGAAGTGGGCGGAAGGCCGCCGGATCTCCTACACGACCTACACCGACCTGGCCGCGAAACCGGAGGTCGTCGAGCTCATCGCGAAGGAGATGGAGCGGGTCAACGGGACGCTCCCGGAGAAGACCCGGATCAGGCGGTTCGTCCTCCTTTACAAGGAGCTGGACGCCGACGACGACGAACTGACCCGGACCCGGAAGGTCCGGCGCGCTTTCGTCGGAGAGCGGTACAGGCACGTGATCGAGGGGATGTACGAGGGGGCGGCGGCGATCCCGATCGACGCCGTCATCAAGTACCAGGACGGGAAGACCTCCCGGATCCGGACCACGCTGTCCGTCCGGAACCTGTAGCGCCGGATCCGGATCCTTGAAGGAGGGGAGATGACCCTGCAATACCTGCTGCAACTCGTGATCAGCGGGCTCGTCATCGGCAGCATCTATGCCGTCGTCGCGCTCGGTTTCACCATCATCTACAAGGCGACGCGGGTCGTCAACTTCGCCCAGGGCGAGCTCCTCATGGTCGGCGCCTACGTCTGCTTCGCGTTTCTCGTGCAGATGCACCTCCCGTTCTGGGCCGCGCTCCTGCTCACGATCCTGTTCGGCATGATCCTGGCCGTCCTCATCGAGCGGCTGATCCTCCAGCCGATGATCGGCGAGCCGATCATCTCGATCATCATGGTCACGATCGGACTGGCCCTCGTGTTGCGGTCGGTCGTGTCCGCCGTCTGGGGGACCGAAATTCTCGTTTACAACCCGAAACTGTTCCCCCAGGAAATGATCAACATCGCCGGAATGCCCATTTCGCTCGAGTTCGTCTGGTGTTTCGTCCTGTCGATTTTCCTCCTGATCGTCTTTTCCCTGTTCTTCAAGTACTCCAGGGCCGGGGTGGCGATGCGCGCCACCGCCTTCAACCAGCAGGTGGCCCAGTCGATGGGGATCTCGGTCAAGTTCATCTTCGCGCTGTCGTGGATCATCTCGGCGGTCGTTTCGGGGATCGGGGGGGTGCTGATCGGGAACATCAACGGGATCAACAGCTCCCTTTACCACTTCGGACTCAAGGTGTTCCCGGCGACGATCCTGGGGGGCCTCGACTCGATCCTCGGAGCGGCGCTCGGCGGGCTGATCATCGGAATTCTGGAGAACCTTTCGGACGGCCTGTGCAATGCCTATCTGGACCTGAACGGCGTCAAGGAGGTCGCGCCGTACGTCTTCCTGGTCATCATCCTGATGGTCAAGCCGTACGGATTGTTCGGAACGAAGGAGATCGAGCGGGTCTGACGCCCGCCGTCACGGGACAAGGAGACCCTAGGGGATGCAGTACTGCGGCGATTTTCGGACCTCCTACGAGAAGGACATCAGGATCTTCCAGACGCCTGTCGCCAAGCTCTGCATGGGACTCTTCCTCGCCCTCCTGTTGGCGTTGCCCCACCTGATCAAGGGAGAGTATCTCTGGATCGTCCTGCAGATCATGATCGCCTCGATCGGCGCCGTGGGACTCAACATCCTGACCGGCTTCACGGGCCAGATCTCGCTCGGACAGGGGGCGTTCCTCGGCGTGGGCGCGTACACGTCGGCGTACGTTACGGCGAAGATGGGGCTTCCCTTCTGGGTCGGCGTGCCGGCGGCGGGCCTGGTGACCGCGATGGCCGGGATGGTCTTCGGGATCCCGTCGCTCCGGCTCAAGGGGCTGTACCTGGCCATCGCGACGCTGGCGTCCCAGTTCATCCTCGAATGGATCTTCATCCGATGGGAGCCGGTGACGGGGGGAAGTTACGGGGTCACGGTCCCGCGCCCATCGCTGCTCGGCTACACCTTCAACTCCGATCAGTCTTATTACTACGTTGTGTTCCTCTTCACGGTCTTGATGGTCCTTTTCGCGACGAATCTCGTGCGAACCAGGACCGGCCGGGCGTTCATGGCCGTCCGGGACCATTACATCTCCGCGGAAATCATGGGGATCAACCTTTACAAGTACCGGCTCCTGTCCTTCGGCATCTCCTCCTTCTATGCGGGGGTCTCCGGGGCTCTGTTCGGCCACTCCCTGAGATTCGTGACCTCGGAGCAGTTCAACATCCACGTTTCGATCGTCTATCTCGCGATGATCATCATCGGGGGCTTGGGGAGCATCATCGGCTCCGTCTTCGGCGCGATCTTCATGATCCTGCTGCCCAAGCTCCTGTCGGTCGTGACGGAGGCGGTGTCCGCCGATTTTCCGGGCATCGCGAGGCTGGCGATATCCTTCGAGGAGGGGATCTTCGGCCTGATCATCATCCTGTTCCTCATCTTCGAGCCGGACGGCCTGGCCCACCGGTGGAGGCTGATCAAGGCCTACTGGAAGCTGTATCCGTTTTCGTATTGAACCGCAGCGGGGTTCGGCATCGTGGGACGGACAGAATCGGGAAAGGAGGTGCCGTGGCGGGAAGGGGGAACGCGAAAAGGATCTGGAACGGAACGCTGACGGAAGGAAAAACCTGACCCAAGGAGGAAAGCAATGAGGAAGAGAACGATCCGGATCGCCGCCCTGGCGGCGTGCGCGGTGTTCCTGGCGGCCGGCGCGGTGTTTGCCGCCGACATCAAGGTCGGCCATCTCGCCGACCTGACCGGCCCGACATCGTCGGTCGGGAACCCTTATGCCAAGGGTGTGCAGGACTACAAGGACTGGGTCAACGCCCACGGCGGGATCGACGGCAAGAAGATCGACATGCAGATGTTCGACTATGCGTACGACAAGAACAAGGCGATCAACCAGTACAAGAAATACGTGGAAGAGAAGGTCGTGGCCATCCAGGGATGGGGGACGGGGGACACCGAGGCGCTGACCGGGTTCGTGGCGCAGGACAAGATCCCCTACATTTCCGCGTCGTATTCGGCGCACCTGACCAACCCGGCGAAGGCTCCCTACAACTTCTTCATCGCGGCCGACTACTCCACGCAGCTTCGGGCGGGCCTGAAATACATCAAGGACAACTGGAAGGAGAAAAGGGCGCCCAAGGTGGCGTTCATCTACCCGAACGTTCCGTACGGGATCGCCCCGATCAAGGCGGGCAAGGAGTACGCGAAGGAAATCGGGTTCGAGGTGGTCGGCGACGAAAACGTGGATCTCAAGGCGATCGAGGCGAACTCCCAAATGCTGTCGCTCAAGAGCAAAGGCGCCGACTTCGCCTGGATCGGCGGGACGACGCCTTCCACGGCGGTCATCCTCAAGGATGCCAAGAAACTGGGCCTGAAGACGAAGTTCTTCGTCAATCTTTGGGGGAACGACGAGGATCTCTTCAAGATGGCGGGGGATGCCGCCGAGGGAACCCTGGGGCTCCAGGCCGCGTCGATTTATGGCGAGAACGTCCCCGGCATGAAGCTCATCAAGGAGATCACCAAGGGGCAGTATCAGAACACGCACTACATTCGGGGCTGGGTCTCCATGATGGTGCTGTGCGAGGCCCTCAAGATCGCGGACAAGAAGGGCCAGCTCAACGGCCCCGGCGTCAAGGCGGCCCTCGAATCCCTCAAGAACTTCGATACGGGCGGGCTCACGGCGAAGATCACCATCACGCCGAAGGACCACCGGCCGAACATGACGGCCAAGATCTACGAATACGAGAAGGGGAAGCTGGTCCTCAAGAAGAACATCGAGCTTCCGCGCAAGGCGGAGTGGCTCGGGTTTTAGTCAAGCGGCAACGGGGCGGGGGGATCTTCCCCCGCCCATCCTTTCGCGGAGACGGGGGCGGCCGGCGATGCTCCAGGTGAACAACATCGAGGTGATCTACTCGGACGTGATCCTCGTCCTCAAGGGGCTCTCCCTCGCGGTGCCCGAGGGGCGGATCGTGGCGCTCCTCGGAGCCAACGGGGCAGGGAAGAGCACGACCCTCAAGGCGATCTCCGGTCTTCTCAAGTCGGAGGAAGGGGAGGTGACCGACGGCGAGATCCTGTTCGGAGGGGAGCGGATCAACGGGCTGGACCCCGAGGAGGTCGTCCGGCGCGGGATCTTCCAGGTGATGGAAGGGCGCCGGGTCTTCGAGGACCTCACCGTGGAGGAGAACCTCCGTTGCGGTTCCTACACGCGGAAGGACGCCTCGAAGGTGAAGACCGATTACGAGCGGGTCTACACCTACTTCCCGCGCCTGAAAGAGCGGAGGAAGCAGCTCGCGGGCTACCTCTCCGGCGGCGAGCAGCAGATGCTCGCGATCGGCCGGGCCCTCATGGCGAGGCCGAAGCTCATGCTCCTCGACGAGCCGTCGCTGGGGCTGTCGCCGCTGCTGGTCAAGGAGATCTTCGGGATCATCAGGGACATCAACGAGAAGGAGAAGACGACGATCCTCCTCGTGGAGCAGAACGCCCGGGTTGCGCTTTCGATCTCGCAATACGGCTACATCATGGAGAACGGGAAAGTCGTCCTCGACGGGGAGACGGAGAAGCTGGCGGCCAACGAGGACGTCAAGGAGTTCTATCTCGGGATGAACGAGGTCGGGTCGCGCAAGTCCTACCGGGAGATCAAGCACTACAAGCGGCGCAAACGCTGGCTGTCGTAGGAAGACGCGACGGAGCGCCCCGGGGCGCCTGCAGCGGGGGGGATTCTCCGACGGGAGGGAGATCCGGTGATCGACCGGACGAAAGGATTCTACGACGAGGCGCGCGAAACGATGGCCCCGGAGGAGCGCGCCGCGTTCCAGCGGGAGCTGCTCCGGGAAACCGTCCCGCACGCCTACGCGAATGCCCCGGCCGCCCGCCGCCGGATGGACGCGGCGGGCGTTTCGCCGGAGAACGTCCGGGATCTCGCCGACCTCGCGAAAATCCCCCCGGTCCGGAAGGCCGACCTCAAGAAGATCCAGAAGGAGGAGCTCCCGTTCGGGGGGCTTGCGGCCGTCCCCCCGCGGGGGATGCGCCGCATCTACGTGTCGCCCGGCCCGACGTACGACCCGGAAGGGCGCGAGGAGAGCCACTGGCGGTGGGAAAAGGCGTTCGTCGCCGCCGGTTTCCGGCCGGGTGACATCGTCCAAAACACCTTCATGTACCATTTTTCGCCGGCGGGCCTCATGTTCGATGAGGCGCTGATCCGGATCGGCTGCACGGTGATCCCGGCGGGCGTCGGGAACACGGAGCTCCAGGTCCAGGTCATGCGCGACCTCCGGGCGACCGGGTATGTCGGGACCCCCTCGTTCCTGATGACGCTCCTGGAGAAGGCGATGGAAGCCGGCATTGCGCCGGGGGACGGGCTTTCGCTCCAGGTGGCGCTCGTCACGGCGGAGATGCTCCCCGAATCGCTCCGGAAGCGGTTCCGCGAGGAGTTCGGGATCCGTGTCCGGCAATGCTACGGGACGGCCGACGTCGGATCACTCGGGTACGAGTGCTCCAAGGCGAACGGGATGCACGTGCCCGACGAGATCGTCCTCGAGCTCCTCGACCCGGCCACGGGACAGGCGGTGTCCCCGGGGGAGATCGGCGAGGTGGTCGTGACGCTTCCCAGCCGGACCTATCCGCTGGTGCGATTCGCCACCGGGGACCTGTCGATCCTCACGAACGATCCGTGTCCGTGCGGCCGCACCTCGGCGCGCCTCCTCCGGATCGTGGGACGAGTCGACCAGGTCACCAAGGTCAAGGGGATGTTCGTCCACCCGGAGCAGGTCGTCCAGCTCGAGAAAAGATTCCCGGAGATCGCCCTCCTCCAGCTCGTCATCACGCGCGAAGCCCACGAGGACCGGATGACGATCCTCGCCGTCCCGGTGCCGGGAACGCCTTCCGCGGCGGATCTGGCGGGTCGCATCGCCGAGGCGGCACGCGTCGTCACCCGTCTCAAGGGAGAGGTTCGCTTCGTCTCCGGGGCGGACGTGACGGAGAAGGACAAAAAAATCGTCGACCGGAGGAAGTGGGAGTAGTGCGGCGGCGCGCCGCAGCGGGAGAGGGCATCTCGCTCCGCGGCGCCCCGCGAGTTGCCGGCATCCTGCCGGCGCTCGATGCATTTCCCTCCGGCTACGCTCCGCCGGGCGTCCATGCCCGGCGTCGCTGCCGTTCCGCTTGCTCCGGCGTCCTGCCTCCGCTGCGCTCCACAGGCCGCCTCCGGGGAACGCATCTGCGCGCCATTGGCAGGATGCCGGGGCACGGCGGCGGCCCGGATGTCCCCACGGTCCGGCTACCGCAGCAGAGCGGAGGGGATTCCGCCGAGCGCGGAAGGCCTCGGGGGGTCGGTGGCCGCACCGGGCCGCTCATGGTCCGATCGGGATCTCGAAAACGGACGCAGGAAGGGAGGCACGATTCCATGAACGCCGACGCGCTCAACGCGCATCTCGAAAAGCATCTCCGGGTTTCGACCTTCCCGCTCGGGATCCGGACGTTCAAGCCCGGCGAGCCGCTGCCGGACAAGGTGCGGATCCCGTCGAAGCATCTCGGGGTGAAGGTGGCGGTCTGCCAGGCCATCGCGATCGCGCGCCGATACGGCTGGACGATGGCGGTGTCGGGGGGCGACCTGTCATGCCCGATCGCCAAAGCGGTCTTCGGCTTCGCGGAGCGGAACGATTACTACACGTCGGGCTCCCTCGCGGACGGGATGTACGCCTCCTGCAAGGAGGCGGGGGCGCGGTTCGAGGAGGCGCTGGCCAGGTTCGCGCCGGGCGAGTGCGGTCATGTCGTGGCGGGCCCGCTCGGCCGCGTCGACTTCGTTCCCGAGACCGTCCTCGTGTACGGGAACTCGGCGCAGGTGCTCCGGCTCCTCAACGCCTGCCTCTACAAGAGCGGCGGGAGCCTCAAGAGCGAGTTCTCGGGGCGGGGGGACTGCTCCGACATCGTGATCCGGGGGAAGCAGACCGGGGAGCCGCAGGTCATCCTGCCGTGCTACGGCGACCGGGTCTTCGGAATGGCGGCCGACGACGAGATGGCGTTCACCTTCCCGTTCGAGCGCGGCGAGGAGGTCGTCGAGGGGCTGGAGAAGACCCATGCGGGCGGCGTTCGCTACCCCGTTCCCGTCTACCTCCGGTTCCAGGCCGAGTTCCCGAAGTCCTACCAGGAACTGGAAGCGATCTGGGCGAAGAAGAGCCCCTGACCCGCATGTACCGGACGACGCCCGGCAACGAGGTCCGGGGGCGGTTGGCGGATCTCCGCCGGAAGCTGGCGGAAGCCGGGGTCGATGCCGCCCTCATCATCCAGAACGCCGACCTGTTCTACTACACCGGATCGATCCAGCAGGGGATCCTGTTCGTGCCGGCGGCGGGAGATCCCGTCTATTTCGTCCGCCGGGTCTACGAGCGGGCGGTCGAGGAGGCGGGCGTCGACCGGATCGAGCGGATCCGGAGCTCCAAGGATATCCCGCACCTCCTTTCCGGCCGCGGCGTGAAGCTCTCGACGCTCGGGTTCGAGATGGATGTCCTCCCCGTCCTGGCGTTCAACCGTTACGCCTCGCTCTTCGAGGGAGTCCGGCCGGTCGACATCTCGGCGATCGTCCGGGAGAGCCGGGCGGTGAAGGGGCCTTCCGAAATCGAGGCGCTCCGGGCCTGCGGGCGGCGGCTGGCCCGGCTTCTCGCCCTCGCGCGGGACATCATCCGTCCCGGCATGACCGAGACGGAGCTCTGCGGATTTCTCCAGGGCCGGGCCATCGCGGGGGGGCACACGACGATCACCCGGATGCGGGCGTGGAACCAGGAGGTGGGGCTGGGGTGCGTGATCTCCGGGCCCGATTCGGCGGTCCCGTCCTACGCCGATTTCCCGACGGCGGGCCGGGGGTCGTGCCCGTACGTTCCCGTCGGGGCCGGGACGCGGGCTTTCCGGGAGAACGAGCCGATCCTGGTCGACACGATGTGGGCCCAGGACGGCTACCTGGTGGACATGGCGAGGACTTACGCGATCGGAACGCTCCCCGCGAAGCTCGAGGAGGCCCACGGCGCGGCGGTGCGGGTCTTGAGGGCCATCGAGGACGCGATCCGTCCGGGCGCGGTCGCCGGGGACCTTTACGAAATCGGCGTCGCGACGGCCTCGCGGACGCCGTTCGTGGCCCATTTCATGGGTGCGCCGGGGTATAATGTCAACTTCATCGGACATGGGCTGGGGATCGAGGTGGACGAGATCCCATTCGTGGCGCGGGAGAGCCGGACGGTCCTGGCGCCCGGCATGGTCCTCGCGCTCGAGCCCAAGTTCGTGTTCCCGGGCGAGGGCGCCGTGGGGCTGGAGAACGGGTACCTCGTGACGGGAGACGGCTTCGAGAAGTTGACGCCTCTTGCGGACGAAGTGATACCCTGTCCCGGGGGCGCAGGGAAAGGGGTGCGGTGACGATGGTCGACGTTCTGAACCGGGAGGAGGCGCTGCTGCTCGTCGTCGACGTGCAGGAGCGTCTCGTCAAGGCGATCGACGAGGATCTCTACGCGTCGTCCGCGAAGAACATGCGGATCGCGATCGAGGCGGCCGCCGCCCTCGGGCTTCCCATCTTCCTCACGGAGCAGTATCCGAAAGGGCTGGGCCGGACCGTCCCCGAGATCGGCCGGGCCCTCGACGGGAAGGCGTTCCGTCTCCTCGAGAAGATCACGTTCAGCTGCGCCCGGGACGAGGCGTTCCTCGCGGCGCTTTCTTCGGCGAGGCGCCGCCAGGTCGTCATCGTCGGGATGGAGACGCACGTCTGCGTGTACCAGACCTCGGTGGACCTGATCCGGACCGGCTACTCCGTCTTCGTCCTCGACGATGCCGTCTCGTCACGGTTCCGTCACAACTACCTGAGCGGCCTGCATGCGCTCCGCGACGCGGGGGCGACCGTCTACAGCACCGAGACGGCGCTTTTCCAGCTTCTCAGGGTGGCGGCGACACCCGAGTTCCGGACGGTTTCCGCGCTCATCAAATGACGCCTCGCAGACTCCTTGGGCTCCTCGCGGCCGCGGCGCTCCTTTCGACCGCGCGCCCGGCCGGGGCGGGGCCGCAGATCCTCGCGCTTTTCCCCCCCGAAAACCTGGCCGGCGAGCGGGCCGCCTCCCTGATCCCGCTCGTGGCACAGTCGCTCGCCGAGAAGCTCTCGGACCGGTTCGACGTCCGGCTCGCGAAGGCGGGAGGGGGAGAGGATCCGGCCGCGCGCCGGAGACGGGCCCGGGCCCTCGGCGCGACATATGTCGTAACCGGCGCCGTCTCGCGCATCGGGAGGACGGTGACGCTGGACCTGTCGATCGCCCCGGTTGAAGACACGGCCGCGGGGAGGACCGTCGTGGCGAACGCGACGGCGGCGGAACCGGGGACGAGGTCGGCGAAAGAACTCCCTCCCGCGTATCGGAAGCTCGTCATCGAAGCGTCGGCCCGGCTCAAATACCTGTTCTTCGGGGACGAGACGGTCGGCGAAGGAGCCGCAAGACGGAAGATCCCGAAGCTCACGGGAACGGTCACCCGGAGCAGTCCCGTTCCGGGGGACGTGGTATCCGTCGCATACGGTGATATCGACGGCGACGGCGTCCCGGAGGTGATCGCCGGGATGCCGGAGGAGGTGGTCCTCTATCGGATCGATGGTGAGGAGCTTGCCGTCAAGGCGCGGATCCCGTTCGCGGACGGCGGCGTGATCCGCGTCGAGGCGGCGGACATCGACCGGGGCGGGAGGGCTGCGATCCTCGTGGTGAGATACCGCGCGGGACGCGCCCTTTCCGACATCGTGCGTTACGATGGCAAGGCGTACCGCCGCGTCGCACGCGATCTCCCGTATTTTCTGCGCGTCCTCGACCCGGGCGTCGGGGGCGGGATCGCCCTGGCCGGGCAGGAATCGAGCCCCGCGACGGTTTTCGGGGGTCCCGTGTTTCGCGTCGAATGGACGCGCGCGGGAGACGGACTCGCCTGCCGAAAGGGAGCGCCGGTGCCGCTTCCCCGGGGGACCAACCTGTACGGCTTCGTCCCCCTCCGAGGCTGGGGCTCCGTCGCATTCGCGACGATCGGCGACAAGGGGAGACTGTGCCTTGCCGACCGGGAGGGGAAGGTGACCTGGGAAGGGATCGATGGGATCGGGAGCTCCGAGACGGCCCTCGATGCCCCGACTGCGGGGGGACTCGCCGAATCCGCCCGCCTGTTCCTGCCCGGGCGCCTTTTCGCGGCGGACCTGGACGGCGACGGGATGGACGAGGTCATCGCGGTCAACAACCTGGCGACCGCGGGGGCGTTCTTCGAGGGGATCCGCGTGTTCTCCAACGCCGAGGCGTTGTGCTTCACGCGGGACGAAGAGGGGCTGCACCTGGCCTGGAGGACCCAGCAGATCGGGGCTTCCGCTCGAGACGCCTTCCTGGACGTCACCTCGACCGGCCGGCTGAAGCGGATCGGGATCGCGTCCCGGGAGCGGGGGAAGATCTTCGACCGCCTGGGGGAGTGGCGGCTCGTCTGGGTCCGGTGATGCCCGGGTGCGCCCGTTTGACACGGGGCTTGCCTTCGATATAATTACAATTTCCAGTTGCGTGGCGGTGTAGCTCAGTTGGTGAGAGCATGCGGCTCATATCCGCAGTGTCCGGGGTTCAAGTCCCTGCACCGCCACCAATCTTTTCTCACGGCGTCAACGAGGGACTTGAACGGGCGAGGGGCGCCGCACGGGCAGGGAGGAAAAACGCGACCTTGCGGAGCGCGTCAGCCCCGAGCCCTGCCGCAAAGGCCGAAGGCGAGAACGCCGGAGGCTCAGGCGGGCAAGTCCCTGCGCCGCCACCAATCTTTTCCCGGCGGCGCCGACGGGGGAGTTGAAGCCGAGCGGTCACCGCCATGTCCGGTTCGCGGGGCGGATTTTATCGGCCGCGAAGGCCGCCCCAGATGGTACAATCCGGGGCAATGGTGACCACGTTACGCGTCCTGCTGATCGACGACGATCCCGCCTTCCTGCGCGAGACCGAGGCGGTCCTGACCCGGCACAGGTACTCCGTGGTCACCGCGGATGATTTCCACAAGGCCGCCGGGTGGCTCACGCGCTACCGGGGGCGGATGATCGTCCTTTCCGAGCTCCATGCAGCGGGACAGTCGGGGATCGGGTTCCTCAAGGACACGCTTCGGAAATACCCCCACGTTCCCTTCACGTTTCTTGCCAGCTCCCCGCCCCTGGAGGCCGTCATAGAGGCCCTCAAGCGGGGGGCCTACGACTTCCTCAGAAAACCCGTCGCGCCGGATATCCTGTCCCACTCCGTCGCGCGTTCCGTCGAAAAGCTCAACCTGAGCCTCGATACGGAGAGGCACGAACGGGAAAACCGGGAATCGCTGGCAAGAAACCGGGCGAAGTTGAAAGCCGTAGAGGACCTGTGCGAATTCAAGAGCTTCATGATCTCGATGGCGGCGCACGACTTCAAAACCCTTGTAACCGTCCTTGGCAGCTATCACCAGGTCCTGCAGGAGCAGTGCGGGGATTGCGGGCGCCCCACGCCCGCGGAGATCCTGGCACAGGCCAGGCGCTGCATTACCCGCCTCCACCGGATGTCCGGCATCCTCCTCGATTACGAGGCTGCCGAGAAGGGGGAACTCCGGATCCACCCCCGCCCGTTCGACCTCGACGGGATCCTGGTGGAGTGCGCCGCATTTTACAGGCCGTACGCGGTCCAGAAGAAGGTCAACCTGGAAATCGAGCCCCCCCTGCCTCCGATCGTAACGAAAGGGGATCCCGACCGGGTGATGGAAGTCCTCGACAACATCCTCTATAACGCGGTCAAGTTCACCCCCGCCGAGGGGGAGATCCGGATCGGCGCCCGGTTGGAGAGCGGAAATGTCATCGTGTGGATCCGGGACAGCGGCATCGGCATACCGAATGAACGGCTGAAACGCCTGAACGGGAGGAATAGGCTCACCGCAACCAAGGATGCAGGGACACGGATGGAGTTGGGGCTGATGATCTGCAGGAAACTGCTTGAAATCCAGAAGGGGACGATGTGGATCGAGAGCACACCCGGAAAAGGGACGAAAGTTTCCCTCTCCCTTCCTGTGTAATCATTTCCATATGGAGGGAAATTTTAATCCATAAATTGCCATAGAGAATGGATTTGCTTGCCCGAATGTCCATTTTTGGGGAGCAATCAGGTAAGAAATTGCCCACACGTTCTTCTTGCATTTCTTGCATTTACTCGGAAAAATGAATTGCGTATCCCGGCCTTGAATGCGTGGGCATATCGTTTGCGGTAATCTCCCGGGACTCGGGAGGGATCCCATGACTTCTAATCTCGTGCTGGTTGTCGACGACGACCCGGTCTTCACCCGGTTCACGCAGGATCTTTTGGCGGGGAACGGCCACGAGGTCGTCACGGCGTTCAACAAGGTCGAGGCGCTCGAGATCTTCGAAAAGCGTCATCCCTCCTGCGCGATCCTCGACATCTTCCTCCCCGACGGCAGCGGCGTCGACCTGATCAAGCCGCTCCGGTCGAGCGGCTCGACGACCCCGATCATCATGGTTTCGGGCCAGAGCGACGTGGAGGAGGTGGTCCGGGCGATGAAGGACGGGGCGAACGACTACATCAAGAAGCCGTTCCGGGGGGAGGAGCTTCTTCTCAAGATCGGGATGGTGCTCGAGGCGAGCCAGACGAAGTGGGAGCTCGAGGAGCTTCGGAGCAAGGTGCGGGCGGAGGACGAGTACAAGCTGCTGTTCTCGCTCGGCGACCGGATGCACAAGGTCCAGGCGATCGTGGACCAGGTGGCGAACACCGACATCACGGTCCTGATCACGGGGGAGAGCGGGACCGGGAAGGAGCTGGTGGCGAAGGCGCTCCACAAGGCGTCGGAGCGGGCGGGGGAGCCGTTCATCAAGGTCAACTGCGCGGCGCTGCCCAGGGAGCTTCTCGAGAGCGAGCTGTTCGGGTTCGAGAAGGGGGCGTTCACGGGGGCCCACCGGCGGAAGTACGGCCGGTTCGAGATGGCCCAGAACGGGACGATCTTCCTCGACGAGATCAGCGAGATGCCCTCCGACCTGCAGTCGAAGCTTTTGCACGTCCTCCAGGAGAAGCAGTTTTACCGGGTCGGCGGGGAGCGGGAGGTCAAGGTGAACTGCCGGATCCTGACGGCGACGAACAAGAACCTGGAGAAGATGGTGGAGGAGAACCGGTTCCGGCGCGACCTGTTCTACCGGATCAACGTCGTGCACATCGTGTTGCCCTCGTTGCGGGATCGGAAGGAGGACATCCCGCTGCTCGCCGACTATTTCCTGACGCGGTACGCCGAGATGTACAACCGGGACCGGGTGAAGATCTCGCCGCGCCTGATGGAGCTGTTTTTGGGCTACGCGTGGCCGGGGAACATCCGGGAGCTGGAGAACCACATCAAGCGGTTCGTGATCCTGGGGAACGAGGGGCAGCTGATCGCCGAGTTCCTCCGGAAAAGGGAGAGCGACACCGTGGCGATGCCTTCGGACACGGATGCCGGCAAGGGGGCGCCCCCGGCGGAGACGCTCCGCCGGAACGGCTTCGAGGGCCCCTCATGCGGCGGGAACGACGACGCTGCCGTCATCCCCGGGAAGGCGACGCTCAAGGAGGTCGGCAAGATCGCCCAGCGGAAGGCGGAACGCGTCCACATGGAAAGGGTCCTCCGCCAGACCAAATGGAACCGGCGCAAAGCCGCCCGGATACTGGACATCAGCTACAAGGCCCTGCTCTACAAGATCAAGGAGTGCGGACTCAACGAAGACTGACGTCCACTGTCTTCGGACTTCCGCCGCATTGCCTTAACCCGGGGCATTGCGTAATATTTCCTCATGACGATGGAGAGCTCCATCCTGGCCAGCGTCCGCGCCGGGATCGTCGCGATCCGGCTGGACGGGACCGTGGCCTACCTCAACCCGATCGGCGCCAAGATCCTCGAAACGCACGCCCTGCGCGAAGGCGATTCGATCCACAACAGGGCGTGGGAAAACTCTTTCTTCCGCGTGCTGAGCGAGGCGGTTTCGATGAACTATCTCCCCTCCCGCGTCGAGGTGGAGCTGCCCGGGAGGGACGGGGACCGCCAGCACTTGGGGTTCACCCTCTCTGAGCTGCGCGAGCGCGGCGAGAAGGTCGGCATCTGCGCGTTCTTCAAGGACCTGACCCAGGTCGAGATGGCGGAGGAGAGCGAGAACCTGACGCAGCGGCTTGTCCTCCTCGGCCAGATGGCGGCGGGGCTGGCCCACGAGATCCGGAACCCGATCGCCAGCATCGGGGTCCATTGCGGGATCCTCCGGTCCCACCTGGCGGGGAACGAGAAGCTCATCCCCTCCGTGTCGATGATGACGCGGGAGCTCGAGAAGGTGGAGTCGATCATCCGGGAGTGCCTTAATTTCGTGAGGCCGGCGGAGCTCCGGACCGAGATCGTCCGGGTCGACGAGATCGTGGAGAATGTCATCCGGGGTCTCAAAGCGGTCCATCCCGTCATGGAGTTCCGCGTGAAGCGGCCTGACGACGCCTCGCTGGACGCAGAGGTCGACCGGGGGCTCCTGGAGCAGGCGATCGCGAACATCCTGGTGAACGCCACGGAGGCGTGCGAGGGGAAGGGGACGGTGACGGTTTCGTTCGGTTTCTCCCGCCACTTCATCGAGATGGACCGGGCGGGGCGGGGGACGGGGCACGGACTTCCCGGATTCGTCGGCGTCACGGAGGATTTCGTCCGGATCGGCATCCGGGACGACGGCCCCGGCATTCCCTCCGAAGTGAAGGACCGGATCTTCGTTCCGTTCTTCACGACGAAGAGGAAGGGGACGGGGCTGGGACTTCCGCTGGTCCAGAAGATCGTGCACGCCCACAGCGGGATCCTGGACCTCCAGAGCGAACCGGGCCAGGGCACGGAATTCACCATCAAAATCCCGATGAGGCAGAAAAGTGGCCGACAGGATCCTGGTCGTCGAGGATAACGAGACGCTGCGCGCGGGGATCCGGATCTCCCTCGAGGAGGAGGGATATTCGGTCCAGGAGGCCGCGACGGGGGAGGAGGCGGCGCGGCTGCTCGAGACCGGGACGTTCCATGTCGTGGTCTCGGACATCCGGCTCGGGGACCTGACGGGCGTGGACGTCCTCCGAAAGGCCAAGGAGATCAACTCCGAGACCGAGGTCCTCCTGATGACCGCCTATGCGACGGTGGACTCCGCCGTGCAGGCGCTCCGCCTCGGCGCGCTCGACTACATCCAGAAGCCCTTCGACATCGAGCATCTCAAACATCGCGTCCGCACGGCGCTGAAGCTCGAGAAGATGCGCGGCGAGATCGAGGTGTACCGGAGGGCCGAGTACGGCAACGCGCTCGACGCGGGCGGCCTCGTCGCGGAGAGCCGCGGGATGAAGGAGATCCTGGCGGTCCTCCGCAAGGTGGCGCCGACGCCGGCCACGGTCCTCATCACGGGGGAAACCGGGACGGGGAAGGAGCTGCTTGCGACGCTCGTCCACTTCGGCAGTCCGCGCAGCGCCGGTCCGTTCGTGAAGGTAAATTGCGCCGCCCTCCACGAGAACCTCCTGGAGAGCGAGCTGTTCGGGCACGAGCGGGGGGCGTTCACGGGAGCCGACCGCCTCCGGATCGGCCGGTTCGAGCAGGCGGACAAGGGAACGATCTTCCTCGACGAGATCGCCGACATGAGTCCCGCCACGCAGGCCAAGGTCCTCCGGGTCCTCCAGGAGCAGGAGTTCGAGCGGCTGGGGAGCAGCGGGAAGAACATCCGGGTCGACGTCCGGGTGATCGCCGCCACGAACCGCGACCTTCGGGTCGAGGTCCGGGACGGGCGCTTCCGGCAGGACCTTTATTTCCGGCTGAACGTCGTGAACCTCCACGTTCCTCCTCTCCGGGAACGCCGGGACGACATCCTTCCGCTCGCGCGGTTCTTCCTCAACCGGTACGCGGTGGAGTTCAAGAAGAAGGTCACCGGATTCGCGCCCGGCGCAATCGAGAAGATGAAGGGGTACCCGTGGCCCGGGAACGTCCGGGAGCTTCAGAACGTGACGGAGCGGGCCGTGCTGCTGTGCGACGGGGAGAGGATCGAGGCGTCCCACTTCTCCATGGATGCGCCTTTTTCCGAGGCGGGCGAGGGGATTCCCCGGGATACGCTGAACCTCGAGGAGCTGGAGCGGCGCGCCGTCACGGAAGCGCTGAGGATCGCGCGGGGCGTCCAGAAGGAGGCGGCGGGAATCTTGGGGGTGAGCCCCCGGGTCCTCAATTACAAGATTCAGTCCTTGAACCTGGACTGGAAGAGCTTCCGGGGACGGTGATCGCGGGATCTTCGATGAAGAGCCGCGCCACCCCGGGGTCGAAGAGAGTCCCGGCGCCGTTCCGGATCATC
Source organism: Deltaproteobacteria bacterium (assembly GCA_023488945.1). The sequence goes on along the minus strand of JAMDBZ010000018.1, from coordinate 21,513 downwards.
TGGAGCGCCTCTTCCCGGACGAGACCCCCCCGGTACGGCCTCGGCGAGGTGATGGAGTCGTAGAACTCGGCCACGGTGAGGATCCGGGCCGGCATCCGGATCTCCTCCCCCCGAAGCCCGTACGGGTACCCCGATCCGTCGAACCGCTCGTGGTGCTGCAGGATCACTTCCCGGGCGCCCTCCATGTCGGGCACGCCTTCCAACAGCTTGGCGCCGAGGAGAGGGTGTTTCCGGGCGATCTCGAGCTCCCGGTCGCTGAGGCGTCTCTTCGTGGCAAGGATGGAGCCCGGGATCCCCACGATGCCGACGTCGTGGAAGAAGGAGGCCGTGTCCAGCGCATCGAGATCGGTTTCCCCCAGCTTCATCTTTCGGCCGGCGCGGACGGCGATCTCGCGGACCCGCTCGCCGTGCCCCGCAAGGAACGGGAACCGGAGCTCCAGGGCTCCCGTCAAAGACGTGAGGATCGTCACGGAGAAGGCCCGGGCATTCTCCCGGAACCGCATCCCCTCGGCCAGGATGGAGGCGATCCGGGATGCGAGGGGCGCGAAGGCTTCCAGGTCCTCCCGCGTGAAAGCCTGCCTGTCATGCCGGTTGGTCAGGTTGAGCGTCCCGACGAGAAGCCCCTCGTGGACGAGGGGAATCGAGAGAAAGGAATCGGAGCGGTAGCCGTTCTTCTGCGGCCTTCCCGGCACCGGCGAGTCGGACGGTCCCTGGACGAGGAGCGGTCGCCGGTTCTCGACGACCCATGAGGTCACGCGGCCGGCGGGGAGGTTCATGCCCGGCGCGTACCGCTGCGCCTCCCCGTTGTTGAAGCCGATCGCGGCGCGCAGGGCGAACGTGCCGTCGCGGTTCGGGACGACGATGGATCCGCGTTCCGCGGACATTCCCTGCATCGCGGTGAACAGCAGGATATCGAGGAACTTGTCCATGTCGACGATCGATCGTGCGGCATCATAGATCTTGTGGATCGGGATGTCGCGCGGGGTCTGCTTGAGGGCGAGCAGGCCGCCGATCTCGTGGAAGAGGCAGATCTTCCCGCCGCCCTGGTTCTTCGCGAGGTACAGGGCCCGGTCGGCCTTCTGGACGAGGTCCTGCTTGTCGAAGGAGTCGGCCGGAAACGAGGCGATCCCGATGCTCGCGGAGAGCCGCTCGGTCCGCACCCCTTCGCCTCCCGGGAGCATGTGCCGGGAAAACCGTTCGAGGATCCGGGCGGCGAGGTCGCGTCCCCCCTCCGGACCGCTTTCGACGAGGATGATGGCGAACTCGTCCCCCCCGAATCGGGCGACCGTGTCCACCTCGCGAAGCGAGTCCCGCAGGATCCCGCCCAGTTCCTGGAGCGCGATGTCCCCGGAGACGTGCATGAAGCGGTCGTTGTAGGCCTTGAAGCCGTCGAGGTCCAGCATGAGGAGCGAAAACGGTTTCCCGTTGCGGCGGGAGCGGACAAGCTCCTTCTCGATCTGCTCGTCGAAGTACCTCCGGTTGTAGAGGTGCGTCAGCGGGTCAAGGAACGAATAGAAGGAGAGGGCCTTCACGGCCTCGTTGCGCAGCAGGTGCGTTTCCGCCTGCATCGCGAGGATCCACAGGAGCTTGACGGCTGGCGGGAGGAACTGGGCCGGCTTCCGCTTTCCAAACACCAGCGCCCCGATGAACTCCCGGTCCCGGCGCAGCGGGAACGCGACGAGCGAATCCGCGTTCCAGAGCCGACAGGCGGCGAGGAACTGGGGCGCCTTGTCGGCTTCGAGGAGGACGGCCTTGCCATGGTATCGGGCCAGCGCCGCCGGCAGGGAGCGCGCCGGTTCGCCGCCTTCCGGCTGGACGGGACCGCGGAGGACGACCATTTCGAATTGCTCGGACTCGGCCTCCCCCGCGATGAAGGCGCAGGAGTCGACGCCGGCGATCTCCTCGGCGATGTCGAACAGGGATTGGAGCGTGGAATCGATGTGCGGCGTGATGCCGAGGAGGTACGTGCTCTTGAGAAGGGTGTTGACGGGGTCCACCAAAGATGCGATTTCGGCCGCCGTGATGTCCAGGGGATAATCGATCGTGCACCGAGGAAATCCCTTGAAATCCCAGGATGCCATAACCCTCCTCCGATCTGTCCGACAGTTGCAAAAGTCGGACCTCTCCCGGGAACGGGTCCATCCCAAAAAGATAATTAATATTCAGCAGTTCTGGCCTTAGAGGTGTGGAACTTCACGCCGTGGGAAAAAAAGTTCCTAAAGTGCAGAAACGACTTCCCAAGCTGGAGTCCTGTCTCACGCCGATCCATCAAGCGCCGCACCTGTTTTCCCGCCGAGATTAACTGTATATTTGATATGTTTCGGCGGATGCGAGTTGCGGATACCCCGCCTGGAGGGGAAGTTGGGGGGAAAAGGCCCCGGAAAGCACAAGGTCGTGGTCGCCGTGTCCGGGGGGCCGGATTCGGTCTGGCTGCTTCATCGCGCTTTGGAGGAATACGACGATGTCGTGGTGGCCCATGTCAACCACGGGGCGCGTGGGGGCGCTTCGGACGAGGACGAACGGTTCGTGAAGCGGATGGCGGAGGAGCGGGGCCTGCCCGTGCGGATCCTCCGGGTCCGGAACGGCGGGCAGGACCGGCCCGGCTTCGAGGAGCGGGCCAGGCGGACCCGTTACGCATACCTCAGGAAATTGAAGAACCGGGAGAACGCCGGCGCGATCCTGGCCGGCCACACCGCCGATGACCAGGTGGAAACGATCCTGATGCGGGTCTTTCGGGGCGCGGGGATTTCGGGGCTCAAAGGGATCCCTCGCGATTCGGAAGAGGGAATCGTCCGTCCGCTCCTCGATACCTGGAGGGAGGAAGTCCTGGCTTCCCTGCGCCGCCGGGCGATCCCGCACCGACAAGACGAGTCGAACGCGGACACCCGGTTCGAACGGAACTGGGTCCGGCATGTCGTGATCCCGCTGCTGGAGAGGCGATACGGGAAATCCGTCAAGAAGCGGATCTTCGCGCTGGGCGAGCGGTTCCGGGAGATCGATGAGTTCCTGTCCGAGGCGGCCGGGCGATGGCTGAAGCGGAACGCCAAGGCAAGTCCGGCCGGGACGAAGAAGGCGGCCGGCGCCTTCCATCGCGTCGAAGCCGAACCCCGGGGGAGCGTCGTCTTCCCCAGGAAGGCGTTCGCGAAGCTCCCGTCACTTGTGCGCATGAAAGTTTTGCAGGTGCTCTGCTTCGAACGGGCCGGCATCGCGCCGAACGAGCGGCTGCTGAAGTCGATGGACCGGCTGATCGTCTCCGGAGGACCCTCGGCGGCTCTTTCCCTCGGGGGAGGCGCGACGCTCGAGCGTCGCTACGAGGAAGCCGTATTCCGGAAGCGCGGGGAGGAGCGGGGCTCACGCGGGGCAAGGACCTCCCCGGCAACGACGGGTGCCACGGCCACGCTCCGTGAGACGGCCGTCATCCGGGGTCCCGGCGTCTCCCCGTTGCGCGACGGGAGGGTGATCGTGATCCGGGAGTGCGGATCCCCGTCCGGTGCCGGGCTCCGGCTGCGGACGAAAATGGAAGCAGCCGCCTACTTCGATCCGGAGGCTCTTGCGTGGCCGGTCCGTGTCCGCCCGCTCCGTGCCGGCGACAGGATTTTTCCCTTCGGGATGGACGGCGAGAAGAAGGTCAAGGAGGTCCTCATCGACCGGAAGGTCCCGCGGACGGAGCGGTGGGGGCGGCCGGTCGTCTGCGACGGACGCGGGCGGATCATCTGGATCCCCGGCGTCATCCGGTCCGCCTGGGCGCCCGTCGGTCGGGAGGCGCGCGGGGCGCTGCTGTTCGAGATCCGCGCGGGGAGCCCGCAAGTCCCGTGAAACGCCGCGTTTGTTCACACATCGAACTTTGTGTTAGATTGAAAACTGTCAATTTTACAAGGGGAGATACGCCACCTTGAACCAGTTCTATCGGAACCTTGCCCTCTGGATGCTCATCGCGCTCGCGATGGTATTCCTCTTCAACACCTTCAAGGCGCAGCGGCTCGAGCAGGAGGAGATCACCTTTTCGGATTTCATGGCGGCCGTGGACGCGGGTCGCGTCAAGGAGGTCGTGATCAAGGGCCAGGAGATCACCGGCCGGTACGCGGATGCGAAGGAGAAGAAGGCATTCCACACCTACGCCCCCCAGGATCCCGACCTTGTCAAGAACCTGCGCGCGAAGAACGTCCGGATCACGGCGAAGCCGGTCGACGAGAACCCCTGGTACATGACGCTGCTCGTCTCGTGGCTTCCGATGCTCCTCCTGATCGGCGTCTGGATCTTCTTCATGCGCCAGATGCAGGCCGGGGGCGGGAAGGCGATGTCGTTCGGAAAGAGCCGGGCGAAGCCCCTGACGGAGACCACGCATAAGGTGACCTTCGTCGACGTCGCCGGCGTCGAGGAGGCCAAGGAGGAGCTCCAGGAGATCATCGCGTTTCTGAAGGACCCGCGGAAGTTCACGCGCCTGGGAGGGCGGATCCCCAAAGGGGTCCTCCTCGCCGGCCCTCCCGGCACCGGGAAGACGCTCCTGGCCAAGGCGATCGCGGGGGAGGCGGGGGTTCCCTTCTTCTCCATCAGCGGTTCGGACTTCGTCGAGATGTTCGTCGGCGTCGGCGCGGCGCGCGTCCGGGACCTCTTCGTCCAGGGGAAGAAAGCCGCCCCCTGCATCATCTTCATCGACGAGATCGACGCGGTCGGTCGCCAGCGGGGCACGGGGCTGGGAGGCGGCCATGACGAGCGTGAGCAGACGCTCAACCAGCTCCTCGTCGAGATGGACGGGTTCGAGACGAACGAAGGGCTCATCCTCATCGCCGCGACGAACCGGCCGGACGTCCTCGACCCGGCGCTCCTGCGGCCCGGGCGGTTCGACCGGCAGGTGGTCGTTCCCAAGCCGGACGTCAAGGGGCGGGAGCAGATCCTCACCGTCCATACCCGCAAGATCCCGCTGGCCGAGGACGTCAACCTCGAGGTCCTGGCCAAGGCGACGCCGGGGTTCACGGGCGCCGACCTCGCCAACCTCGCGAACGAAGCGGCCCTCCATGCGGCCGGCCTGGGGCTCGCGAAGGTCACGATGGATTGCTTCGAGGTCGCCAAGGACAAGGTGATGATGGGGCGCGAGCGGCGTTCCATGATCATCAGCGAGGACGAGAAGCGGTCGACCGCCTACCACGAGGCGGGTCACGCGACCGTGGCGACCCTGACGCCGGGGGCGGACCCGATCCACAAGGTCAGCATCATCCCGCGGGGGATGGCGCTCGGCGTGACCCAGCAGCTTCCGATCGACGAGCGGCACACCTATTCGCGGAAGTACCTCACCAGCAACATCACGATCCTGATGGGAGGCCGCGTCGCCGAGGAGCTCGTGCGCGGCGAGTTGACGACGGGGGCCGGGAACGACATCGAGCGGGCCACGATGCTCGCCCGGAAGATGGTTTGCGAGTGGGGAATGAGCGAGAAGCTGGGTCCCGTGACGTTCGGGCAAAAGCCGGAGGCGATCTTCCTGGGCCGGGACCTGGCCCGGCACCCGGACTACAGCGAGGCGACCGCGCGGGACATCGACCAGGAGGTCCACGAGATCGTCACCTCGTGCTACGAGAACGCCAGGACGCTGCTGAACGCGCACCTCAACGTCCTTCACAAGGTGGCCAAAACGCTGCTGGAGAAGGAGGTCGTCGACGGCCCCGAGATCAAACGGATCATCGAGGAGCTCGTCGGCGCCTCCGTGGCGGGAGCGCCGGATTCCCAAGCCGGAAGCCCGGCCTGACGGCTCCCGGGGACCCGGTGATCCGCGTCGTTCCGTTCCGGTCTCCGGAGGAGGCGTCCCGGCGCCTCTCGTTTCTCGGCGTCCCGGCGGCGGACGCCGAAGGTCTCGTTGCGGACCTGCGGGCTTTCCTCGTCCGGATCCCCTTCGATCATCCCGGCTCCGAGAAAATCGGGAAGGATCTCGCGTCGCGGGGGGTCCCCGTCGTGACCGGGACCGGCGCGCGTCTTCTTTCGATCTCCTCGCGGGACCAGGTCGCGGCGTGGATCCGGGACGACCAGGGGCGAGGGGCCTGCCTCGAGCCTCTCCGCGAGGCGATGGACCGGTACCTCGCCCGGGAGTTCGTCGTTCCGTGCCGCGACGGGGCGCTCGTCCTCGGAGGGAGGCCGGAGCTCATGGGGATCCTCAACGTGACGCCCGATTCCTTCTCCGACGGGGGGCGATACCTCTCCGCGGACGACGCGATCCGGCACGGGATTGCGATGGCGGAGGAGGGAGCCGGGATCATCGACGTCGGCGGGGAGTCGACGCGTCCCGGTTCGGCGGGAGTTCCGCCGGACGAGGAGGCGCGCCGCGTCGTGCCGGTCGTGCGCGGGCTCGCGGCGAGGACGGAGGCAATCGTCTCGATCGACACGACGAAGGCGTCCGTCGCCCGGGCCGCGGTGGAGGCGGGGGCGCGGATCGTCAACGACACGAGTGCCCTGCGCGACGATCCGGGGATGGCATCCGTCGTCCGGGACACCGGCAGTGCCGTCGTCCTCATGCACCGGAAGGGAGTTCCGGCGACGATGCAGGTCGATCCCTCCTACGAATCCCTGTTCGACGAGATCCTGGCCTTTTTCGAGGAACGCCTGGAGGCCGCGCGGGAGATCGGGATCCCCCGGGACCGCATCCTGGTGGACCCCGGCGTCGGGTTCGGGAAGCGGCTTGCGGACAACCTGGCGCTTCACCGGCATCTCGACGAGCTCAGGAACCTGGGGCGCCCGATCGTCTTCGGACCTTCCCGCAAGTCGTTCCTCGGGACGATCACCGGCCGGCCGGTCGGAGAGCGGGCGTTCGCGACGGCGGCGTCGGTCGCCTGGGCGGCCGCGCAGGGGGCGCATGTCCTGCGGATTCATGACGTGCGGGAGATGCGGGACGTGACCGGCGTCGCGTGCGCGATCGGGGAGGGGCCGGAGTGTTAGATTTCCTCCCGCCCATCCGGCTCATCGATCTCCTGGACATCCTCCTCGTCTCCTTCATCATCTACTGGATCCTCCTCTTCATCCGGGGAACGCGGGCGGTCCAGATCCTCTCCGGGCTCGTCCTCGTGCTCGGCGTGTTCATCCTCTCCAAGAAACTCGGGATGGTCACCTTCCAGTGGATCGTCGGGAATTTCCTCGGCTACCTGATCATCATCCTCGTCGTGATCTTCCAGGCCGAGATCCGGCGGGGGCTCGCCAAGGTCGGACAGGCCCGCATCTTCGGCCGCTCACCCGCCGCCCCGACGCCGGGGGTCCTTGAAGAGCTCAGCGGGTCGGCGATCCGTCTTTCGGCGTCCCGAACGGGAGCGATCCTTCTGGTGGAGCGCGAGATGAAACTGGGGGAATACGTGGAGCACGGCAGGAAGATCGACGCGCTCTTCTCCTACGAGCTCCTGGTCTCCCTCCTCGCAACCTCCTCTCCCCTCCATGACGGCGCGGTCGTCATCCGGGGGGACCGGATCGCGGCCGCGGGAGTCATCCTGCCGTTCGCCGTCGAACCTGCCGCCGCGCGGCTCATGGGGACGCGCCACCGCGCGGCGCTCTCCACCGCCGTCGAAACGGACGCGGTGGCCGTGGTCGTCTCGGAGGAGACGGGGAAGGTCACGGTCTTTCACGACCGGACGGCGGAGGAGGTCGCCGACGAGGCGGAACTCCTCCGGGTCCTCATCCCGCTGTTCGGGCAGCGCCGGGAGGAGCGCGATGCGGGGAAGTGACGTCCTCCGGTTCCTGCGCGGCGTCGTGCGGAACAACCCCTGGCAGAAGGTCTTCGCCCTCCTGTTGTCCGTGATCCCTCTCCGGGCTCGTCCTCGTGCTCGGCGTGTTCATCCTCTCCAAGAAACTCGGGATGGTCACCTTCCAGTGGATCGTCGGGAATTTCCTCGGCTACCTGATCATCATCCTCGTCGTGATCTTCCAGGCCGAGATCCGGCGGGGGCTCGCCAAGGTCGGACAGGCCCGCATCTTCGGCCGCTCACCCGCCGCCCCGACGCCGGGGGTCCTTGAAGAGCTCAGCGGGTCGGCGATCCGTCTTTCGGCGTCCCGAACGGGAGCGATCCTTCTGGTGGAGCGCGAGATGAAACTGGGGGAATACGTGGAGCACGGCAGGAAGATCGACGCGCTCTTCTCCTACGAGCTCCTGGTCTCCCTCCTCGCAACCTCCTCTCCCCTCCATGACGGCGCGGTCGTCATCCGGGGGGACCGGATCGCGGCCGCGGGAGTCATCCTGCCGTTCGCCGTCGAACCTGCCGCCGCGCGGCTCATGGGGACGCGCCACCGCGCGGCGCTCTCCACCGCCGTCGAAACGGACGCGGTGGCCGTGGTCGTCTCGGAGGAGACGGGGAAGGTCACGGTCTTTCACGACCGGACGGCGGAGGAGGTCGCCGACGAGGCGGAACTCCTCCGGGTCCTCATCCCGCTGTTCGGGCAGCGCCGGGAGGAGCGCGATGCGGGGAAGTGACGTCCTCCGGTTCCTGCGCGGCGTCGTGCGGAACAACCCCTGGCAGAAGGTCTTCGCCCTCCTGTTGTCCGTGATCCTCTGGTGGTACGTGGCGGGGGAGAGCAAGGTCCAGGTCGGCCTCGTCGTCCCGATCGAGATCCGGAACCTTCCCGCGGGGACGACGGTGGCCAACAAGGTCGAGCGGCAGGCGGAAGTCCGTCTGTCGGGCCCCTCGTCGCTCCTGGGGAACCTGCCGCACTCCGACGTGTCGGCGGCCGTCGACCTCTCGTCGGCCCGCCTCGGGCGGCAGGTCATCGCCCTCGACGCCCGGGCCGTCCGCGTCCCCCCGGGGGTCAAGGTCCAGCGGGTCTACCCGCGTGCCGTGGAGATCGTCCTTGCACGCCTCGAGAGACGCTTCCTCCCCGTCGTTCCGCGCATCGGCGGGCCGCCGGCGCTCAGGCGCCGGATCGCGCGGATCGAGGTGGAGCCGAAGACGGTCGAGGTCGAGGGCCTTGCGGAGGATTTCGATCGGCTGACTCGCCTCTCCACCGACGAGATCGTCCCGGAAGTCCGGCACGGGACGTTCGTGGCCACCGCCCGGGTGGACTTGCGGGAGGGGCATGCTAAAATTGTCCGCGACCCGGTCGTCCGGGTCGTCATTCACTTCCGCGACTGACGCGGGGGCGTGGGAGGGGGAGTGCGCAGGAAGCTGTTCGGCACGGACGGCGTGCGGGGGGTCGCCAACACCGACCCGATGACGATCGAGACCGCGATGGCGCTGGGACAGGCCGTAGCGCACCTGTTCCGGAACAGCACGGGACGGCACAAGATCGTCATCGGCAAGGACACCCGCCTGTCCGGATACATGTTCGAGACGGCGCTGGCCGCCGGGATCTGCGCGATGGGCGGAGACGTCCTCCTCGTGGGGCCGATGCCCACGCCGGGGATCGCCTTTTTGACCCACTCCTTGCGGGCGGATGCCGGCGTCGTCATCTCCGCGTCGCACAACCCCTATCAGGACAACGGGATCAAGTTCTTCGGGCGGGACGGCTTCAAGCTGCCCGACCGGCTCGAGGAGAAGATCGAGGGGATGATGTGGGGAGACCAGCTCCGGGAAGCGCGGCCCTCATCGCCCCACATCGGGCGCGCCTACCGGATCGACGACGCCACCGGCCGCTATATCAGCTTCCTCAAGGCCACCTTCCCGTCCTTCCTCTCGCTGGACGGCCTGCGGATCGTGGTCGACTGCGCCAACGGGGCGGCCTATCGCATCGCCCCGCTCGTGTTCCAGGAACTCGGCGCCGAGGTGATCCCGATCGGAGTCAGCCCGAACGGGCTCAACATCAACGAGCGGTGCGGTTCCCTCTTCCCGGAGGTGGTCTCGGCGAAGGTCCGCGAGCACCGGGCCGATCTCGGGATCTCCCTCGACGGAGATGCCGACCGGGTCATCGTCGTCGACGGCAACGGGGATATCGTGGACGGCGACCGGATCATGACGATCTGCGCCCAGGACCTCCACCGGAAGAAGAGGCTCGCGAAGGCCACCGTGGTCGCCACGGTGATGAGCAACATCGGGCTCGAGATCTTCCTCCGGGGGAAGAGAATCCGGCTTGTCCGGACGCAGGTGGGGGACCGCTACGTCGTCGAGGCGATGCGGGCGGGCGGATACAATTTCGGCGGGGAGCAGTCGGGTCACATCATCTTTCTGGATCATTCCACCACGGGGGACGGCGTCCTCGCCGCGCTTCAGCTCCTGGCCGTCATGGTGGAGACGGGGAAGAGCGTCGCCGACCTGGGGAAGCGGATGATCCCCTACCCCCAGATGCTCGTGAACGTCTCGCTCAAGCACCGGATCCCGCTCGAGGAGATGAAGGGGTTCCAGGCCGCGAAGGCGTCGTTCGAGAAGAGGCTGGGTCGAAAGGGGCGGATCGTCGTCCGGTACAGCGGGACCGAGCCGGTGCTCCGGATCATGGCGGAAAGCGAGGACAAGGCCTTGACGGAGACGATCGTCAGTGCGCTGGCCGAGAAGGCGCGCGAGGATTCGCGGGTGCCTGCCCGCTCGTGATGCAAACGCGCGTGCGCCGGAGGCTGGGCGTCAACATCGACCACGTCGCGACCCTGCGGCAGGCGCGGGGAGGTGCCGCACCGGACCCGGTCACGGCGGCCGGGATCGCCGAGCTCAACGGTGCGGACGGGATCACGGTCCACCTGCGCGAGGACCGGCGCCACATCCAGGACCGGGACCTTCTGCTCCTGCCCCAGGTCGTCCAGACGCGGATCAACCTCGAGATGGCGGCGACGGAGGAGATGGTGGGGATCGCCTGCCGCCTTCGTCCCCGTTCCGCGACCCTCGTTCCGGAACGCCGGCAGGAGGTCACGACGGAGGGGGGGCTGGATGTCCTGGGGCGGCGGGAGTCGCTTCATGCCGTCGTCGGCCGCCTGAAGTCGGAAGGGATCGTCGTGTCGCTGTTCGTCGATCCCGACCTCGCCCAGGTGCGCGCCGCCAGGCAGGTCGGGGCGGACGCGATCGAGATCCACACGGGGACCTACTGCGAGGCGTTCCGGACGGGCCGGTACGAGGGCGAGTTCGAGGCGATCCGGGCGGCGGCGGCGCACGGCCGGCACGCAGGCCTGAAGGTTTTCGCGGGGCACGGGCTCGACCTGCGCAACATCGTCCCGGTCCTCTCGCTTCCGGAAGTCGAGGAATTCAACATCGGTCACAGCATCATCGCCCGGGCGGTCTTCGTGGGGCTCGCCGCGGCGGTCCGGGAAATGGCCGACCTCGTGCACGGCCTGGATTGATTGCGACGGCCCGATGATCGTCGGCATCGGGGTGGACATCGTGGACGTGAGACGAGTCGACGCGCTTCTCGCCAGGCACCGGGAGCGGTTCCTGAAGCGGGTCTTCACGGAGGCCGAGGCGGAGTACGCCGGGAGGAGCGTGCGGGCTGCCGAGCGGCTCGCGGGGCGGTTCGCCGTCAAGGAGGCCCTCCTCAAGGCCTTGGGCACCGGGAAGTCGCGGGGGATCCTGTGGCGGGACGTGGAGACGGTCCCCGGGCCGCTGGGCAGGCCGGAAACAAGACTTTACGGCAATGCATTAAAATATATGGAAAGGCTGGGTGGAGAGAGAGTTCACGTGTCCGTGACCCACGACGGCGGAAAGGCGGTGGCGTTCGTGATCCTCGAGGGACCAGGGGAAAGGCGATGAAGGTCGCGACGGCGCGCCAGATGGCGGAGCTCGACCGCCTGTCCACCCAGAAATACGGGATCCCCACGCTCGCCCTGATGGAGAACGCGGGGCGGTCGTGCGCCGAGCGGATCCTCCGGATCCTCGAAGACAAGGTCGGGGCGCCGGAAGAAGCCTCCATCGCCGTCGTCTGCGGACGCGGGAACAACGGCGGGGACGGCTTCGTCATCGCGAGGCACCTGCACAACCGGGGCGTCTACGTCGAGGTGTTCCTCCTTGACGAAGAGGAGCGGCTGGCCCCAGATGCGCGGGTCCAGTACGAGATCCTGACGCGCCTCGACGTGGAGCGCCGGATCATCCGGGATCCGGAGGGGATCGAGGACCTGCGGACATACCTCGAGGAGGTCCATCTCTGCGTCGATGCCATCCTGGGGACGGGTCTGAGCTCGCCCCTCACGGGAATCGTGCGGGAGGTCGTCGAGGTGATCAACCTGTCGATGGCGCCGGTCTTCGCCGTCGATATCCCGAGCGGGATCGACGCGACCACCGGGCGGATCCTGGGCGAGGCGATCCGGGCCGACTACACCGGGACGTTCGGTCTCCTCAAGCTGGGGCACGTCCTCCTGCCGGGATCGCTCCACTGCGGCGAGACCGACATCTACGACATCGGGATCCCCTCGAAGGCGGTCTTCGATATCGACATCAAGACCGAAGCGCTCGACGAGCAGGTCGTCAAGAGCATGCTCTCGATCCGGCCGCCGGACTTCCACAAGGGCGACGCGGGACGGGTGTTCATCATCGGCGGGTCCCCGGGGCTGACGGGGGCGCCTTGCCTCGCGGGCGAGGCGGCGATGCGGATGGGGGCGGGGCTGATCACGGTCGTCGTCCCGGCCTCGCTGCGGCCGATCGTGGAGTCGAAGCTGAAGGAGGTCATGTCGCTGGGAATCCCGGACGACGGCGGGGGGCGCTTCGCGAAGGCGATGGTGCCGGCCCTCCTCGAGGGGATTGCCCGCGCGGACGTGGTCGTTCTGGGACCCGGCCTCGGGAGCTATCCGGGTGCCGCCGAGTTTGTGGCCGAGCTCATCCCCCGGATCCGGGTCCCGTTCCTGATCGATGCCGACGGGCTCAACGCCCTCGCGGGGCAGGTCGATGTGCTGCGGTCCGCCGAGGCGCCGTGCATCCTGACGCCGCACCCCGGGGAGATGTCCCGTCTCACCCGGGAGTCCATCGAAGCGATCGAGGCGTCCCGGATCGGCGCCGCCCGCCACCTGGCCGAGGAACAGAACATCACGGCGATCCTCAAGGGGGCCCGGACCGTCATCGCGACGCCGAAGGGGGACATTTTCATCAATACGACCGGCAATCCCTACATGGCATCCGGCGGGATGGGGGACGCCCTGTCCGGGATGGTGGCGGCTCTCGCTTCGCAGGGGCTTTCCCCGACGGACGCCGCCTGCGCCGGCGTGTTCCTCCACGGAATGTCCGCCGACCTCCTCCTGCGGAAGCACCCGATGTCGCCGGTTTCGGCGACGGATGTCATCGAGAACATCCGCGAGGCGCTCCAGCATACGATGGGCGGCCCGCCGCCCGAGGAGTGAGTCCTGCTCGACATCGAATCGATCCGGGGCGCCTTGCCCTCAGGGCGTCCCTGATCGGCCTGTCCGGCCCCCAGGCCTTCCGCGCCCGATGCATTCCCCACCGGCTACGCTCCGCCGGGCGTGCATGCCCGGCGTCGCTGCCGTTCCACTTGCTCCGGCGTCCTGCCTCCGCTGCGCTCCACAGGCCGCCTCCGGGGAACGCATCCGCGCGCGTCCGGCCGCAACGCCGGGACCCTATCGAAGGGGGCGCCGGGGCGAGCTTTCGTTGGGTGGGGTCACGGTGATGGAGGTTGAGCTCCGCTCGCGGTCCGAATCCGACACCCTGGAGATCGCGCGGGAGTTGGGTTCGCTGCTGTCGCCCGGGGACGTCGTGGCGCTCTACGGCGAGCTGGGGGCGGGGAAGACGCTCTTCTGCAAGGGGGTCGGCGAGGCGATGGGGATCCCGTCCGAGAGGGTCGTCTCGCCGAGCTTCACCATTGTCACCGAGCACACGGCGCCGGTTCCCCTCTTTCACATCGATGCCTACCGCCTTGCGGGGGAGCGCCAGGCGGAGGAGATCGGGCTCGACGAGGTCCTTTGCGGCGACGGGATCTGTTTCGTCGAGTGGGCGGAGAAGGTCGAGGACCTGTTGCCAAACAGGTGCATACGCGTTAAATTTCTAATTTTAAACGAAACCGGGCGACTGATCCGGATCGCCTCCGGAGACGCCGGGCGCCTTTGCCGCCTGGCGTCCCGGTGTGAACGTTTCGTCGGAGGAGGGGAAGCGTAAGAGATGGCTCTCATCGTCCAGAAGTACGGCGGCACATCGGTCGGTACCATCGAGAAGATCAGGGACGTGGCAAAGCGCGTGGCCCGGACGAAAGACCAGGGGCATGACGTCGTCGTGGTCGTCTCGGCGATGGCCGGCGAGACGAACCGCCTCCTCGGGCTGGCGCACCAGATCTCGGAGATGCCCAACGAGCGGGAACTGGACGTCGTCGCATCGACGGGCGAGCAGGTGACGATCGGCCTGCTGGCGATCGCGCTCGTCGAGATGGGTTACAAGTCGAAGTCGTTCTGCGGCTTCCAGATCCCCGTCCTGACCGACTCCGCGTACGTCAAGGCGCGCATCAAGAAGATCGAGGGGGAGACGATCACGGAGGCCCTCAGGGAGGGGATGATCCCGGTCGTCGCCGGTTTCCAGGGGATCGACGAGTCGGGGGCGATCACGACGCTGGGCCGGGGCGGCTCCGACACGAGCGCGGTGGCGGTGGCCGCCGCTCTCAAGGCGGACGTCTGCGAGATCTACACGGACGTGGACGGCGTCTACACGACCGACCCGAACATCTGCTCCGACGCGCGCAAGCTCGAAAAGATCTCCTTCGAGGAGATGCTCGAGCTGGCGAGCCTGGGAGCCAAGGTGCTCCAGATCCGGTCGGTCGAGTTCGGGATGAAATACGGGGTGCGGATCCACGTCCGCTCCTCGTTCAACGACAATCCGGGAACCCTCGTGACGAAGGAGGAGGAACTCATGGAGACGGCGGTCGTGTCCGGCGTGGCATACAGCAAGAACGAGGCGAAGATCACGATCGTGAAGGTTCCCGACAGGCCCGGGATCGCGGCGAAGATCTTCAGGCAGCTTTCCGAGGCGAACATCGTGGTCGACGTGATCGTCCAGAACGTCTCCGTGACCGGGTACACCGACCTCACGTTCACCGTCGGGCGGTCCGACTACAGGAAGGCGATGCTCATCACCGAAAAAGTGGCCCGGGAGATCGGGGCGGAGAAAGTCGTGGGGGACGACAAGATCGCGAAGGTCTCGATCGTCGGGATGGGCATGCGCTCCCACTCCGGCGTCGCCACGAAGATGTTCGAGACGCTCGCCGCCGAGGGGATCAACATCCTGGCGATCAGCACCTCGGAGATCAAGATCTCCTGCCTCATCGAGGAGAAGTACACCGAGCTCGCCGTGCGGGTCCTCCACGGCGCCTTCGATCTCGGACAGCCGGCGAACGCCTGAGCGGCACCGCCGCCCGGGACGCAATGAAAGGATCTTGATGAAGAAGATCTTTCTGTACGACACGACCCTGCGCGACGGGACGCAGATGGAGGAGATCTCCCTCTCCGTAGGGGACAAGGTGGCGATCGCCGAGAAGCTGGACGAGTTCGGCGTCCATTTCATCGAGGGGGGTTACCCGGGCTCGAACCCGAAGGACCGGGAGTTCTTCGAGCGGGGGAAGAAGCTCCGCCTGAAGACCGCGAAGCTGTGCGCCTTCGGGATGACCAGGCGGGTGGGGAAGAAGCCGGAGGAGGACCCCAACATGAAGGCGCTCCTTTCGGCGGAGACCCCCGTCATCACCGTGGTCGGCAAGACGTGGGACTTCCACGTGACCGAGGCGCTCCGGACCACCCTCGATGAGAACCTCCGGGCGGTGCGGGAGACCGTCGAGTTCCTCAAGCGGAAGGGCGGGGTGCAGGTCTTTTTCGATGCGGAACACTTTTTCGACGGGCACAAGCGGAATCCCCGGTACGCCCTCAGGGCCCTCGCCGCCGCGGAGGAGGGGGGCGCCGATTGCCTCGTTCTGTGCGACACGAACGGCGGCTCGATGCCGTCGGAGGTCGGCCGAATCGTCCGGGAGGTCCG
Organism: Deltaproteobacteria bacterium; assembly: GCA_023488945.1. The sequence goes on along the minus strand of JAMDBZ010000018.1, from coordinate 5,689 downwards.
GAAAGCAACCTCCCTGCCGGTCGGGATCCATACCCACAACGACTCGGAACTGGCGGTGGCCAACACGCTGATCGCCGTGGAGAACGGCGTGACCCAGGTCCAGGGAACGTTCAACGGATACGGGGAGCGGTGCGGCAACGCGAACCTCTGCTCCATCATCCCGAGCCTGCAGCTCAAGATGGGATACGACGTCCTGCCTCCCGGCCGGCTCCGGAAGCTGCACGAGGTGTCGCGGTACGTCGCCGAGATCGCGAATCTCGGCCGCTGGCTCCACCAACCCTTCGTCGGGGAGGCCGCCTTCGCCCACAAGGGGGGCATGCACGTCTCCGCCGTGCGCCGCCATCCCGGGACTTACGAGCACATCGAGCCGGACGCGGTCGGGAACCGAAGGCGCGTTCTCATCTCCGACCTGTCCGGGCGGAGCAACATCATCGCGAAGATCCAGGAGAAGGGGCTCCGGTTCAAGGCGGGGGATCCGGACGCGGAGAAGATCCTCGAGCAGATCAAGGATCTCGAGCACCAGGGGTACCAGTTCGAGGGAGCCGAGGCGTCATTCGAGCTCCTCGTCCGCAAGGCGATGGGGGAGGAGCCGCTCTTCAAGATGAAGTGGTGCAACGTTCACATCGACATCGCCTCCCGCAAGGAGAACCCGGTCGAGGCGACGATCGCCGTCGAGGTGAACGGGGTGACGGAGCACACCGCGGCGGTCGGGAACGGGCCGGTCAACGCCATCGACAACGCTCTCCGCAAGGCGCTCTCGAAGTTCTACCCGGGCCTCATCCAGGACTTCACCCTCCTCGACTACAAGGTCCGCGTCCTGGCCGGCGTCGGAGGGACGGGAGCGACGGTACGGGTCTTGATACGCTCCGGGGACAAGGAGAGCGAGTGGAGCACCGTCGGCGTCTCCCACAACATCATCGAGGCGTCCTGGCAGGCCCTTGCGGACAGTTACAGCTACAAGCTCTGGAAGTACCGGCTCGGCGGCCAGACGGGGGAGATCTGACCGCGCCGCTCTTCTCATATCTCTGATCGTTCTGGTCTGGAATCTTGGGGCCGGAGTAAGCCGCATCGTCGCAGCCCGGCCGTTCGCGCGGCAGGGCGAAGGGTCCATGACCGTTCGGGCCGGGGATTCCCGGGGCGACACCGCCTTTTCGGTGGCTGTTACCGTTCCCGCAACGGCTGCGGCGCGAACCGTCCGCCAGAAATTCCTCCTCGGGCGGAAGGTCGACGTCAACAGGGCGCCCTGGATGGAAATTTCCGGGCTGCCGGGGGTCTCGGACACGGTTGCACGGTCGGTGGTCGAGCGGCGGGAGCGCGCCGGCCGTTTCCGCCGGCCGGGAGATCTCCTCGCTGTCCCCGGCATCAAGGAAAAGCGGCTGAAAAAAATCCTTCCCTTTCTTTCCGGTTTCGAAAATAATTGACATAAAATGTCATGTAAAGCCCGCATTGGACCGGCGGGAAGGGGGGGGTGATGTTCCGGACCGTTCGGAACGAGATCAAGGTCATCTTCGAGAGGGATCCGGCCGCCCGGAGCGTCCTGGAGATCCTGTCCTGTTACCCGGGGTTCCACGCGATGCGGCTTCACCGGCCCGCCCACTGGCTCTGGGATCACGGATTCCGGCTGGCCGCCCGCTTCCTTTCGCACGTGTCGCGTTGCCTGACGGGGATCGAGATTCATCCGGGGGCACGGATCGGCGAGGGTTTCTTCATCGACCACGGAATGGGTGTCGTGATCGGCGAGACCGCCGAGATCGGGAACAACGTGACGATGTACCACGGCGTCACGCTCGGGGGAACCAGCTGGAAAAAGGGAAAGCGGCACCCCACGATCGAGGACAACGTCATCATCGGGGCCGGCGCGGCCATCCTGGGACCGATCCGGGTGGGGGAGAACTCGAAGATCGGCTCCGGGTCCGTCGTCAACAAGGACGTGCCGCCGCACTCGACCGTTGTCGGGATCCCGGGCCGGATCGTGTACCGCGAGGGGAACGTCTACAACGACCCGACGGGGGTGGCTGGAACGCCGGACCCCGAGGGGAAGGCGATCAGGTGCCTCACCGAGCAGGTCATGGCGCTGGAGAAGCGGCTGGGCGAGCTTGAAAAACGGGAGGCCGAGCCGAAGGACGTGACAGCCGCCGGGTCCGCGCCATGAAGGTCACGACGCGGGGCCGGTACGCGGTGATGGCCCTCGTCAGCCTGGCCGAAGCTTCCCGCGGGAACCCCGTTCCCATCAAGGGGATCGCGGAGCGGGAGCGGATTCCTGAGCCGTATCTCCAGCAGCTCTTCGCGCGCCTTCGGCGCCGGAACATCGTCAAGAGCGTCCGGGGCCCGGGCGGCGGGTTCATCCTCGCCCGGCACCCCTCGCGGATCATGGTGGGCGAGATCATCCGGACGGCGGAGGGAAAGGACCGGGGCATCGGGTGCCGCCGGGCGGGCCGCGTCTGCGTGATGATCGAGCAATGCCGGACGCAGGAGATGTGGGAAGCCCTGGAAGCGCGTGTGGAGGAGTTCCTCGACTCCATCTCCATCGAGGACCTGTTCCAGGGGCGGGAGCCCGGGATCAGGGAGGTCAAGGAGGCCGGATTGTGAGACACGTCTACCTGGACCACAACGCGACGACGCCGGTGCACCCCGAGGTGCGGAAGGCGGTGGAGCCGTACCTGGATGCGCTGTACGGCAATCCCTCGAGCATCCACTGGGCGGGGCGCGAGGTCCGAAAGGGGGTCGAGGACGCGCGGGAGCGGATCGCCGCCTTCTTCTGCTGCCAGCCGCTCGAGGTTGTCCTCACCGGTTCGGGGACCGAAGGGGACAACCTGGCCATCAAGGGGGTTGCGCTGCGGGAGGGAAACTCCGGCGGACACATTGTCACCTCCCGGGTGGAGCACCCGGCCGTGACGAACACCTGCCGCCATCTCGAGAAACGGGGGTTCCGCGTGACCTACGTTCCCGTGAACCGGCACGGGATCGTGGAGCCGGACTCGGTCCGGCAGGCGCTCGCTGCGGACACGATCCTCGTCTCGATCATGTCCGCGAACAACGAGACGGGGAGCGTCATGCCGATCGCGGAGATCGGGCGGATCGTCCGGGAGGCGGGGATCCTGATGCACACGGACGCCGTGCAGGCGGCGGGGAAGGTCCCGATCGACTGGAAGACGCTCCCGGTCGACATGCTGACCTTCTCGGGCCACAAGATCAACGCCCTCAAGGGGGCGGGGGGGCTCATCGTCAGGAAAGGGATCGACCTCGAGCCGGTCATTCACGGAGGGCACCAGGAGCGGGGACGCCGGGGAGGCACGGAGAACGTCGCGGGGATCATCGCCATGGGGAAGGCGTTCGAGCTTCTGCGGGCCGGGATGTCCGAGGAGGTTGCGGAGACGCGGCGCCTCAGGGACCGGTTCGAGATCGAGCTCTTCCGCCGCATCCCGGAGCTGGTCCTCAACGGGCATCCCACCGAGCGCCTGCCGAACACGGTGAACGTCTCCTTCCGGTTCGTGGAAGGGGAGGCGCTTTTGCTCAACCTCGACATGCTGGGGGTCGCCTGCTCGTCGGGGTCCGCCTGCACCTCGGGCTCGCTGGAGCCGTCCCCCGTCCTTCTGGCCATGGGTGCGGATCCCACCGACGCCCAGGGCGCGCTCAGGTTCAGCTTCGGGATGGGGAATACCGATGAGGACGTCGAATACGCGCTGAACGCGATCGAGCAGGTCGTGGGCAAGCTCCGGGCGATGTCTCCCCTCTACAACGCCCGGGAGGCGCGCGCCCGATGAGCGGCCGGCGGATCCTGGCCGCGATGAGCGGCGGCGTCGACTCCTCGGTCGCGGCGCTTCTCCTGAAGAGGGACGGGTGGGACGTGGTCGGCGTCTCGATGGACCTCTACGACTTCTCCGAGGTCCGGAAGGACCGGGCCGGCACCTGCTGCTCTCTCGACGACCTCTACGACGCCCGTCGCGTCTGCGACGCGCTCGAGATCCCCTATTACGTCCTGAACCTTCGCGAGGAGTTCCGGCGCGAGGTGATCGATCCGTTCGTCCGGGAGTACGCGTCGGGGCACACACCCAACCCGTGCATCCTGTGCAACGAGCACCTGAAGTTCCGGGCTCTGTTGCGAAAAGCCGACGAACTGGGAGCCGAGGGTGTCGCCACGGGCCATTACGCAATCATCCGGAAGGACGAGAGTGGGCGATGCCGCCTCTTCGCGGCTGCCGACGACGCGAAGGACCAGTCCTATTTCCTGTTCTCGCTCGAGTCGGACCGGCTCCGACGGATCCGTTTCCCTCTCGGCGGGATGCGGAAGTCCGACGTGCGGCGGATCGCGCAGGAGGCGGGTCTCCCGGTTTTCGAGAAGCGGGAAAGCCAGGATATCTGCTTCGTGACGGACGACTCATACGCAGCCTTCCTGCGGAAGCGGGGGATCGCCGAGCGGGAGGGACGGTTCGTGGACCGCGAGGGAAACGTGCTCGGGGCGCACAAGGGGGTCCTCAATTATACGATCGGCCAGCGGAAGGGCCTGGGGATCGCGTCCCGGGAGCCGCTCTACGTCGTCGCGATCGACGCCGATCGGAACGAGGTCGTCCTGGGCCCCGAGGACGACTCCTATGCGAGCGAGGCCGCCGCCGTCCGTCCCGCCTTCGTGGCCGGCGTCCCTCCGGCCGGGGAGTTCCGGGCCACGGCGAAGATCCGGTACCGGCACCCGGGGGTGCCGGCGACCGTGACGTGCGTCCCCGGCAGGATCCTCGTTCGGTTCGACGCGCCGCAGCGCAGCGTGACCCCGGGGCAGGCCCTCGTTCTCTACGACGGGACCGAGGTGCTGGGCGGCGGCTGGATCGAATGCGCAGGCGCATCACAGTCCTGACCGTCGGCTGCAAGGCGAACTTCGCCGATTCCGCCGCGATCGCGGGAGAGGCCGCGGCGTGCGGCTTCGACATCGTCGCCTCCGGTGCCCCGGCCGACGTGATCGTCGTCAACAGCTGCGCCGTGACCCGCAGGGCGGAGCGGGACAGCCGCGCGGCGGTCCGCCGGACCCGGCGGGAGAATCCCGGAGCGACTGTTGTCTTGACCGGGTGCTTCGCGCAGGTCTCGGCCGGCGCGCGGGACCGTTTCCCGGAAGTGGACCACTGGATCGCGCGGGGGAACGGGACCGCGCTCCCCGCCCTTCTTCGCCGGATATCGGGCTTCGGAGGGCCTTCCGGGACACGGCCCACGCAACATACGGCGGACCTCCTGCTCGGGCACCGGCGCACGTTTCTCAAGATCCAGGACGGCTGCGATTTCCGCTGCGCCTATTGCATCGTGCCGCGCGCCCGGGGAGCGAGCCGGTCGGTGCCCGAAGACGAGGTTGTCGGGTGGGCGGTCGCATGCGAGGCGGACGGGGCGCGCGAGATCGTTCTGACCGGAATCCACATCGGCGCCTACGGCGCCGACCGGGGCGAGCGGGGGGGGCTGGGACGCCTCCTCGCGCGGCTGCTCGGGACCACCTCGCGGGTCCGTTTCCGGCTGAGCTCCCTCGAGCCGCTTGAGATCGACGACGCGCTCATCGATCTCATCGCCGGGACGGAGCGCGTCTGCCCCCACCTCCATGTCCCCCTCCAGAGCGGCAGCGACGCGGTGCTCGCGCGGATGAGGCGTCCTTACCGGGCGCGCCGGTACGCCGCGATCGTCGAAAGGGCGACTTCCCTCATCGAAGGCCTCCAAT
>JAMDBZ010000002.1 GCA_023488945.1 Deltaproteobacteria bacterium | reverse complement strand
GATCAACGTCCCCGACACCGTGGGGTACGCCACTCCGCAGGAGATGGCCGACCGGGTCCGACGGCTCAAGGAGCGGGTGCCGGCGCTCGACAAGGTCGTCCTGTCGATGCACTGCCACAACGATCTCGGGCTCGCCACGGCGAACACGCTGGCGGGGATCCTCGCCGGTGCGCGCCAGGCGGAGGTGACGATCAACGGGATCGGGGAGCGGGCCGGGAACGCCGCGCTGGAGGAGGTCGTCATGGCGATCCGGACGCGGAAGGAAATGTTCGGGGGCCTCTCCACCGATGTCAACGTCAAGGAGATCGCCAAGACGAGCAAGATGGTGTCGGCGCTCATGGGGCTGCCCGTCCAGCGGAACAAGGCGATCGTCGGCGCCAACGCCTTCGCGCACTCCTCCGGAATCCACCAGGACGGGATCATCAAGGACCGCTCGACCTACGAGATCATCCGGCCCGAGGACGTCGGCGTCTCGGCGCACACCTTCACGCTGACGGCCCGCTCGGGACGGGCGGCGATCCGGCACAACCTCGCCGCGATGGGGCACAAGCTCACCGACGCGCAGATCGATGCGGTCTACGAGAAGTTCCTGGCGCTCGCCGACAGGAAGAAGGAGGTCATGATCGAGGACCTCGAGGCGCTCATCCAGGAGGTGCTGTTCAAGGTCCCCGAGCGGTATCGGCTGGAGCACGTCCAGATCCTCTCCGGCACGAGGGCCACCCCCATGGCCGCCCTCAAGGTCTGGCGCGACAAGGAGTTGATCGAGGAGGCGTCGACCGGGAACGGGCCGATCGACGCGGCGTACAAGTGCATCGAGCGGATCGTGGGGCGCAGGTTCACGCTGCTCAACTTCGGCCTGAATGCGATCACCTCCGGCGAGGACGCTGTCGGAGAGGCCACCGTCCGGATCCGGACCAACGGGACGATCTTCTCGGGGGCGGCCAGCTCGACGGACATCATCGAGGCGGCCGTGAAGGCCTACCTGGCCGCGATCAACCGGTGGATGGCCGCCGAGGAGATGGAGAGGGCGGCCAAGGGCAAAGGGAAGAGGAAGGGGGCCACGCCGGCGGCGGACCTGTAAGGGGGGGGCGCCGTCCCTCCGTGCCGCGCCACCAGGGCGTGCGGCGAAGGGACGGCGCTGCGGCTGGATGCGCGGGGGACGCCCCGGAGGCGAAGCGCCCGGGCATCACGTCCGCGGCCAGGCATCGAGCGCGGCAGGCCCGACGCCGGCCGGACCGCAAGGGGGCGGCGGCGTCATCGCTCGTGCCTCCAGCGGCAGCGCGGCTCAGGGCTCAGGCTTTTCCGGGCGCCTGCACCAGGTACTCCTCGCGGGGCGGGGAGAAGGCGTCGAGGGCCACCGCGCCGCGGGGGCCCGCCTTCGCCGCGTGCGGGACGCCGCCGGGGACGAGGTAGATTTCGTTCCCGGCGAGCAGCCGCCGTTCGCCCGCGATCGTGAACTCCATCGTCCCCGAGACGAGCATCCCCATCTGCTCGTGCGGGTGCGAGTGCTCGGGGACGACCGCGCCCGGCTCGAGCGTCACGAGCGAGAACATCAGCTTCTCCCCCGACGCGATCTTCGCCGTGACGCCCGGGCACAGTGTCCGGGGCGCGATCTCCCCGGGGTTCCAGATCCGGTCCATCACTCAACTCCTTTCAGCGGGCAGTTCCCTCCGGGGCAGCGCAGTCCGAAGACGCGCCATGAGAGCGAGGCGCTTGTGGTGGAGCGGACGCAGGAGGGGGGTCCGGGTGGAGCATTCCCGCGAGCAGGAACCGGCACGAGAACCCCCTCCAGGGCGACGCAGCATGAGGTGCCCTGCGCGTTACCCCGCCGGGTCGGGCAGCACGTAGCCCGCGTCGGGGATGACGAGCGGGACGGGGAGTTCGCCGAGGTGCTTGCGCGCGATCCTGACGGCTTCCGGGAGCGACGGGGTCGGCGTCATCCCCATTTTTTCGACATCCCCCGGTGCCAGCGACGAGACGAGGATCACTCGGCACGTCTTCGCCTTGACGAACGCGGCGTGCGCGGTTTGCCCGTAGATCTGGTAGTTCGTCCGCAGCTCCTTCTCCATCTCCGCTGGGTCCTGGAACCGGAACCAGGGGAAGAATTGCGGGCTGCCGAACCCGTCGCGGCACTCGGCCAGCAGGATCAGCGTGCCCCCCTCCTGGACGGCCTGGAAGGCGTGGTCGAGCGCCTTGTGCGCCTGGATGAAGTTGATGTCCTTCGGATAGCCGCCCGCCGACGCGATGACGAGCGGCGATCTCCGGGCGACGGGAACCCGGAAGATCCCGGCGTACCGGGCGCAACCCTCCTCGTGCGCCTTGAGCCAGTGGCCGGCGACGGCGTCGAAGACCCGCTAGTCCGGCGCGAGCAGGGTGTTGAGGAGGAAGACGGGGGGGGCGAGCGAGACCGCCTCGACGATGTCCTCGTGCACCGGGTTCCGGGCGAGGACGCCGGGGCGCGCCATCGGGTGCTTCCCCGGCCCGTCGGTCCGGAAGATCCGGAAATGGGTCGCCATCGCGGTCTCCCGCGCCGCGCATCCCGGGACGAGCGCCTTCCGGCCCCCTCCGAATCCCGCGAAGTAGTGGAACGAGATCGTCCCGGTCAGGACGATCTTGTCCCGCTCCATGAGCGAGCGGCACACTTTGACCGGCGTGCCCCGCGAGGTCGTCCCCAGCGGTTTCGTATCCCCCTCGGGGTCCGACTGCTCGACCCGGATCCCCGACTCGATCTCGGGTCCCACCGCCTCGGCGAGCTCCGTGTTCGTCAGCGCCCGGTGTGTTCCCCGCGCGACGAACAGCGTGACGTGCCGCCGCGGGATTCCCGCGGCATCGGTCTCCTCGAGGAGATGGGGGAGGAACAGTTCCGTGGCGGAGTAACGCGTCACGTCGGAGATCGGGATGCCGACGGTGTCGCCCTTCTTCAACAACTCCCGCAATCGCGGCGAGGCGACGGGGCGGGCGAGCCGCCGGCGCAGGATCGCTTCGGGGGGCGCAAGGATCGGCGGGATCCTCGCCGCGACCACCTCGACGGCCCGGAACGCTCCCTCGTCGAGCGGAACGGCCCGGTGGCCGAAGCGCAGGGACACGGGACTCTTCACGTTCGCCCTCCTCCCGTTTCCTTCCCCTCCGGCCGGTTTCCCGGCCCGCGGCGCTCCCCGTCGTCGTGGGCGTGCATGTGGACCACCTCCGGGTGCTCGTGTTCATGGGCATGCCAGTAATCGTCGTGCGCGTGCCGGTGGAGGTGGACAAGGTTGGCGGCGAGCAGCAGCGCCCGGTCCGTCAGGACCTCCTCGGGGCTCCCGGACGCGACGATCCGGCGGTCCTCTCCGAAGACGACGACGCGCGTGGCGATCTCCGGAACGATATGGAGGTCGTGGGTCGCGGTGACGACCGTCTTCCCCTTGCGCTCCGCCTCCACGATGGTGTCCACGAGCGCCCGGCTGCTGCGCGGGTCGAGCCCCGCCGTCGGCTCGTCGAGCAGGAGGACCTGCGGGTCCATGACCATCACGGAGGCGATGGCGACCTTCTTCTTCTCCCCGCCGGAAAGGGCGAACGGGGGCCGGCCGGCCAGGGGCCGGAGGCCGAACCGCTCGATGGTCTCCTCGACCCGGGCCTTCACGGTTTCCGGGGGATCGTTCATCTGGAGGGGGCCGAAGGCGATCTCGTCCTCCACGGTCGGGTTGAAGAGCTGCGCATCGGAATTCTGGAAGAGGACGCCGATCTCCTTCCGGAACCAGATGCCGAAGGCGTCGCGCGTGAGAAGCGTGTCCGTGATCTCGCGGCCGAACGCTCGATAGTTCCCTCGCCGGGGGAAGATCAGCCCTCCGAGGAGCTTGAGGAGCGTGGACTTGCCGCACCCGTTGGCGCCCAGGATGACGATCCGTTCCCCGCTCCGGACGGACAGCGACACCCCGGAGAGGGCGAGAATCCCATCCTCGTAGGCGAAGTCGACGCCTGATAGCTCCAGGAGCGGTCTGTCAGACGAGGTGGGCACCGGCACAGAATACCACGACGATCGCGAGGAAGGCCCAGTCCGGCCTTCCGAAGCAGCTCCCCGGCGGGAACTTCGCTCCCCCCGTGAAGCCGCGGGCTGCCATCGCGGCGTGGACCTCGTCCATCAGGTGGGCGCTGCGCTCCCACGCGTGCGCGAGGCGGGAGCCGGCCCACGCCTGCTCCGCTCCGATATCCCGGCGGCAGACGGTCCGGCTCTTCTTCCCGAGGTGGACCTCTTCGGACTGGCGCAGCAGGACGTGGACGTACCGGACGGTCATCCCGATGACCTGGAGGAAGACGGGCGGCAGCCGGAGGGACCGGAGGGCGCGCAGGATGTCGACCCAGCGGGTCGACAGGGTGAGCCACAGGGCGGCGGAGACCGATGAAAGGACCCGGAGAAGGAACGTGACGGCCGAGAGCGCCCCTTCGCGCGTCACCCCGATGACGGCCGGAAGCGCGACCGGGCCGAGGTGCCTTCCTTCGCCGATGCGCCAGAGGGGGAGAACGACCGACCCGTCCCGGAAGAGGTTCAGCGCCGCCGGCGCCGCCATCAGGACGGAAAAGGCCAGCGCGGGGAGGAACCCCGCGACGAGGAATTCGGACGGGCGGATCCGCGACAGCCCGACGGCCAGGACAACGAGCGCCGCGTGGAGCATGAGGGATTCAAGGGAGCGGGCGAAGCTCACGCTGGCCAGGAAGAGGAGGACGCCCAGGAGGCGCGCCCGGGGATCCACGCGCTGGAAGATGCCGGGACGCCGCGCCGTCTCCTCCCGGAACAACGCGCGGGAGAAAAAGGAAGAGACCTCGCGCAGCGTCCTGTCGGCGAACCCGTCCCCGGCGGGCCGCAGGCCGCGGGCCGCCGCCGCGTCGAGGAACTCCCGCTCGCGCGGGGCGGAGGTCACCGGCCTTTCCCCCGCTTTCCCGACGCCAGGCGACGCGCCAGGAGCCAGGCCGCCCCCCCGCAGGCGGCGATCCCGATGAATCCGGAGAGGATGTACCACCCGCCCCGCCGGGCGAGGGGAGCGTCTCCCTTCGCGGGCGGTCCATAGTCGGGCATCGGCGCCTTGTAACGGTCCGCCGACTTCTCCATCCCCGCGGGTGCGTATCCGATCATCTTCCGGATCTCGTGGATTCCCCACTCGCCCCAGGCGCCGCCCGAAGAAAAGAGGCGCGGGAGAAGGATCCCCAGCGGGGACAGCAGCGCCAGGACGGCCAGGGCGATCCAGAATTTCCGGTACTCTCTCACCGCGGGATGTCCTCCGGCGCGGGGGCGACGATCCAGGCCGGGCGCGACCGCACCAGGTACCGCACGACGAGGCCGGTGATCACGCCTTCCGCGAGCCCGAACAGCGTCAGGTGCGGGATCATCATGGCGGGGACCGCGACCGACAGCGGGTACGGGGCGTAGAGGGCCCGGCCGTCGGGCGCGGTGTGCAGGAGCGGCTGGATCCCGAACAGGACGGCGGCGCAGGCTGCGGTGTCAGTCGAAGGTCCGAGATATCCGTCCGGGATGCGCATTGCGTCCATACTATAATGGCCGGCGGGGAATTCAAGCGGGCGGAGGAGCCGATGGACGACCGGGAGTGGGTGAGGTTCGCCGAGGAGACGGCGCGGGGCGCCGGGGAGATCCTCCGCCGCAACTACGGCCGGAAGCAGGAGGTCCACTACAAGGGTGAGATCAACCTCGTGACCGAGGTGGACCGCGAATCCGAGGCGTACATCATGAGAAGGATCCGCTCCGCCTTCCCCGGCCACGGGATCCTCTCCGAGGAGAGCCCCGAGGTCGCCTCGAAGTCCGCCTACCGCTGGATCGTGGACCCGCTCGACGGGACGACGAACTACGCGCACAACTACCCCTGCTTCTGCGTCTCGATCGCCCTCGAGGAGCAGGGGAAGCTCCTCGCGGGCGCGGTCTACGACCCGTTGCTCGACGAGATGTACACGGCGGGGGCGGGGCGGGGCGCCTTCCGGAACGGGGAGCCGATCGCGGTCTCCGCCACCGAGGACCTCCGGAGGTCGCTCTTGGCCACCGGCTTCTCGTACGACGTCAAGACGGGGGCCGACGACAACTTCGACTACTTTCGGGAGTTCGTCTTCGCGGGGCAGGCGATCCGGCGCGACGGCGCGGCGGCGCTCGACCTGTGCTACCTGGCGTGCGGCCGGTTCGACGGGTTCTGGGAGCTCGCCCTTAAGGCCTGGGACACGGCGGCGGGCTCCCTGATCTTGGCGGAGGCCGGCGGGACGGCGACCCGGTTCGACGGGAGCCCTTACGACTTCCTCCACCCGCACATCGTGGCCTCGAACGGGAAGATCCACGCCCAGATGCTCGAGGTGATCCGCCGCGCGAAGCGGAAATGAAAAAGGGCATCCCTGCGGCGCTCGAGCCCGCGGGGATGCCCTTCCTTTCAGCCGGGCCGGCCTTACTTCTTGACCGGCTCGAGGAGCGTCAGTCCGAACTTCTCGTACTGGAAGGGGTGGACCGCCGGGTACTTCGCGAAGAGCCACCCCTTGAAAATGGTCTTCTTCCCCTCCAGCACTTCGATCCGGACGGCCGGGTTCTCGAGGTTGTTGGATGCGGAGGTGATCGAATCGGCCGTCATCGAGAAGTGGGGCAGGAAGTCGCCCACCTTGAGCGTGATGTCCGAGCCGGGCACCTTGAAGTCGGAGTCGAGCGGGATCGTGAACGTCTTCCTCGACTTCTTCTCCTTGTACTCGATCTCGATCTTGACGGCCTTCCATGCGGCCTTCACGGCGTCCGGCACTACGATCTTCTTCTCCGGGCCGCCGGCCATCGGGGCGGGCGCACCCGGTTGCTCCGGCATCCCGGGTCCCGGCATCCCCTGACCCGGCATCGGCGGCGGGGTCGGCGGCGGCTCCTTCTTCTTGCAGCCGGTCCCGGCCAGTCCGGTGATCAACAGCAGTGCGGTCAACAGGGCGACTCTCTTCATCGTTCCTCCTCTTTTCTGCGTCCTATTCCTTAATAAGCCAAGGGAACCGGGACGGTGTTCTTGAGTCCGCCTTCGCTCCTCGCGACGGAAAGAATCCGATGCTTCGGAGCTGCGGCGGACTTCGGCGTCCTTCCTCGCGGCAGGACCCCCCGTCGGAGCTACGGCGGACATCCTTCGCTCATCAAATGGCCTGCCATCCGAAGCTCCGATATCTCGGTGGTGCGTCTGCGATATCGGAACGAAGGATGGCGGAGAGGGAGGGATTCGACCGATCGGCCGAGTGCACTCTGCGCTTGTCTCCGCACTCGGCATTCCCGGCCGGCTAGATCGTAAGA
>JAMDBZ010000005.1:6008-7366 GCA_023488945.1 Deltaproteobacteria bacterium | reverse complement strand
GCCCAGATGATGGAGATCATCGCCACGCCCATGTTCGCGACCACGAGGGTTGCGCTTCGGAACATGAAGAAGAGCACGATCATCATCACCATCCCCGCGAGGGGAGAGAACCAGGCCATCTGGCGGAACATCTCGATCCCGAAGGTGTCGCGGGCGACGGGATCGCCGGCGAAGAAGAACTGCTCCGGGCCCTTTTCGGCGGCGACGATCTTCCGGATCCGGTCCGCGATGATCTTTCCGTTCGCTCCCTTTTCGATGGGAACGTAGAGCGCCGACACCTTCCCGTCGGCGGAGACAAGCCGGTTGACCGCGAGGGAGTTGCCGGTGATCTGCTTCCTCAGCGCCTCAAGATCCTCCGCCCTCTCGGGGACGCGGCCAAGGAGCGGCTGGGCCCGGAGGGTCTCCCCGTCCACGGTCACGTCGTCCACCGTGGGGAGGCTGATCACGTCTCGTGCCACGACTCCGGGGAGTTCCAGGATCTTGCCCGTGATCCGCTCGATCCGCCGGAGGCTGTCCGGATTGAAGAGACCGCCTTCATTCCGTATCCCCACGACGACCACGTCCGGGTGCAGTCCGAACCACCCCTCGACCTGGTCGTTGTACCGCCGGACCTGGGAGGTCTCGGGGAGCATGTCCTTGGGGTCCGTGTCGATCCTGATCTTCGGAAACTGGAGGCCGAAGGCGACCGTCAGGAGGAGCGTAAGGCCCACCACAAACCGCGGGTGGGCCGCCGAAAACTCGATCAGCCTTCGGCGAAATCGGGCGAGTCCTTCAAGCATCCGAGTCCCCTCTCAGAACCAGTGACGTAACCACCACTTCTCGAACAGAACTTTGGCGAAGCGCCAGAGCCGGTTGGGCCGGCCGAACGTGACCGCCGGCTCCGGCTCCCCGTAGAAGTTCCCGCTTCCGTACCCGGCTGTCCCGGCGCCGGCCTCGAGGAAGCAATAGCCTTTTCCTCCGAACTCTTTTCTCCCGATCTCGCCTTTGATCTCCGAAGCGATATTGGCGGCTACGACCGACGCCTGGAAGTGGGCGAAGACCCCCGCCTTGGGCAACATCAACGGGATGTCGGGCCTGTACCTCCCGGGGAGCTGGATGGCCGCCACGTCTCCCAGCGCGTAGACGTTCCCGAATCTTGTCTTCATCGTTCCCCTGTCCACAGGGATCCATCCCGCCTCGTTCGCCAGGCCGGACTTCCGGACGACTTCGGGACTTCGGTGTGGCGGGACGGCGATAAGAAGGTCGAAGCTCGCCTTGCTCCCGTTATCAAAGGTGATCTCCTTCTTCACGGGGTCCACGGAAGCCGGCTTGTGCTGCGGATGGAACCCGATCCCGCGCTCATCCAGAAACTGCTTCAC
>JAMDBZ010000005.1:0-5335 GCA_023488945.1 Deltaproteobacteria bacterium | reverse complement strand
AAGGTCAGGCCCCCCACCGCCGCGATGGCCCACACGACGCCCAGAGTATCCGCGATGATCCCCGACAATAGCGCCCCGAAAGCGTAGCCGGCATCCCGCCAGAGCCGGTAGACTCCCACGGCGGAAGCCCGCCAGGAGGGGTGGGCCACGTCTCCGATGGCGGCAAGAAGTGTCGGGTATACCATTGCGGTTCCGACTCCGAGGAGAACGGCGCCCGTCATCCAGGATGAAAAAGAGGCCGTGGCCGCGATCAAGCCGATCCCTCCCGCCTGGATCCACATCCCTCCCGCGATCATCCACTTGCGCCCGACACGGTCCGAGAGAGCCCCGGTGAACAGTTGGCACACTCCCCACACCCCGGGATAGGTGGCCGCCAGGACGGCGATCCTTTCCACGGACAGGTGCGCGGTGGCGAAAAAGAGCGGGAAGAGACCCCACGCCATCCCGTCGTTCAGGTTGTTCACCATCCCCGCCTGGCTGCAGGAGAACAGGTTCGGGTCCCGGTAGCTGGTACGGGCGAAGATGTCCTTGAACGGAACCTCGGCCACGCTGCCGTGCCTGGCCGCTTCATGACGGGCGTGTCCATGCGTCTCCCGGACGAAGAACAGCGACAGGGTCAGACCCAGCACGACGAACCCCACCCCGAGGTAGAAGGGGGCAGGCCGCAGGCCGTACGCCGCTGCGATGTACCCGGTGGCCAGCGCCGCCAGGGAAACCGCCAAATACCCGGAGAACTCGTTCAGCCCCATCGCCAGGCCCCGCCGCTGCGGCCCCACCAGGTCGATCTTCATGATGACGGTCGTCGACCAGCAGAGCCCCTGGTTGATGCCGAGAAGGAAATTGGCGGCGGTGACCCACCCCCAGGACGGAGCCCACATCAGGATGAACGGGACGGGCAGCCCGGCGATCCAACCGCCCACGAGGAGCCCCTTCCGTCCGATCCGGTCGGAAAAGCGTCCCGCCGCCAGGTTGGTGAACGCCTTGACGAACCCGAACCCGACGATGAACGACAGGATGACGCTCTTGGAGACCAGCCCGAACTCGCGCTCCGCGATCAGCGGCAGGATTACGCGCTCCAGCCCCACCATCCCGCCGACGAAGGCGTTGACCAGCACGAGCAACGAGAACTGGGCGAGGTTCTGCCGGAGCCCCAGGACCGGCTCGGGAACCGAGGCGGTCGGCGTAATCGTTCTCCCCGCCGTCTTCTCGGACATCCTTCCCGCCGTCAGAACGTCACGACGCGGTCCGCCTCGCGGATCAGCGTGTGGAGGTCCTTCATCGTGGAAAGAGGGCACAACTCCGACCCGGAGGAGTTCCTGAGTTTCAGGCACGTCCCGCACGCGAGAATCCGGCCCCCCGCCTGGAGGAAGCTTTCGGCCTGTCCGCGGACGTCGAACTTCGGATCGTCGATCCGGTCCCGCTCCACCCCTTCCGCAAGCAGAAACACGTTCACGCCGTCCCCCTCCTTCCGGCTGAAGTTCGCCAGCCGGAGGGCGTTGAACACCACCTCCGGGTTGGTCTGCGAGATGACGATCGCCAGTCTCATGTTTTTCTTCCGCCTCCTTTTCGTGTCGCTTCTTGCGCTGCATGCTCCAGCGCCGCTCTGAGGGTCAAGGCGCAGACCGACAGGGCTTCCTCGAGCCCCGCCTTTCCCCCCTTCTCGAAATCCTCCCCGCGCGTCGCCATGGCGTTCGTGGTATGGGCCAGGCAAACCACCGGCTTTCCGATGGCGGCCCCCAAGGCCAAAAGCGCCGCCGCCTCCAGCAGGTTGGCCGCCGTGAATACGGGTGCCTCCGACGGCTCGTGTTCCAGCAGCGGGATCGGCGCGCTCTCAGCCACGGGCCGCCACCTTCTCCTTCTCGCCCTTGGCCTTCTCCCGGTCGATCTGCTCCTTGGTCTTCCGGACCACGGGGTGGTCTGCGGCGAGCAGCGCCAGCACGCCCTCGGCCAGCTTCGGGCGGCTCAGGTAGTAGCAGCGCAGCGCTCCGTCCTGGGCGAAATCCACGAGCTTCGCGTTGCGGAGCACCGTCAGGTGCTGGGAGATGTTCACCTGGGTGACGGGAAGGATCTCCTCCATGTCCGTCACGCACCGCGTCCCCTTGCGCAACTCGTCCAGGATCTGCAGTCGAGTCGGATGGGCAAAGGCTTTCAGCAGATCGGCCCATTCGTACGCGCGCTCGGCGTCCATATCTCCTCCACATAGAATATTAGAATGTTCTTATATCGCATGAGATGCCGCAAAAGGCAAGACGTTGCACTGCGACCGGAAATCGAAGGCCAGACCACGGATTTCCCCGAAGAGACGAACGAAGCAAGGAAAGTGCGCCACAGCCGGTCACCGACGGAGGAAGCCGGCGCTTTCGGTTTCCTCCTCCATCCATCACGCCATAACGTTCCTCCCTGTCCGGCGACGCTGGGTGGATCGAACAACCGATGCCGCGGATACGGCATCGTATGTCCGGAAATCGGAGGGGGAGCGGCCCATGAACAACCTCGAATTCTCCTTGCTCGTCTGGCTGGGCTCTCTGGCGGCGGGATTCGTCGGCTCCCTGACCGGCCTGGGGGGCGGCGTCGTCATCGTGCCGCTCCTGGCCCTGTGGTTCGGGGTCGACATCCGGTACGCCATCGGCGCCTCCCTCGTCTCGGTCATCGCCACCTCCTCCGGGGCCGCCGCCGCCTACGTCAAGGAGGGGTACTCCAACATCCGGATCGGGATGTTCCTGGAGGTCGCGACAACCATCGGGGCGCTGGCAGGCGCTTTCCTGGCGGCGAGGATCTCCCCTTCCGCGATCGCGGTGGTTTTTGGAGTCGTTCTCTTCCACTCGGCCTACCTGTCGAACCGTCGCCGGCCGGAACGGCCGGATGCTGATCGTCCCGACCCGTTGGCCGTCCGCCTGAGGATGGATGCCGACTACCCGACGCCTCAAGGCCTGCGGTCCTACCATGTCCACAACGTGCCGGGCGGATTCGGCCTGATGTTCGTGGCGGGGGCGCTCTCCGGCTTGCTCGGGATCGGATCGGGAGCCGTCAAGGTGCTCGCCATGGACCAGATCATGCGCATCCCGTTCAAGGTCTCCACGACCACCAGCAATTTCATGATTGGCGTGACGGCCGCCGCAAGCGCCGGGGTGTACCTGGCCCGCGGATACATCGCCCCGGGCCTGGCCATGGCGGTGATGCTGGGGGTGCTTCCGGGCTCCATGCTGGGGGCGAAGGTGCTGGGAAGCGCGCGGACCCGGATCCTGCGCATCGTCTTCAGCCTGGTCATCCTGGCTCTCGGGATCGAGCTGATCTATAACGGGCTGACGGGAAGGCTCTGAGCCGGGGTTCGCGCATGCGCGCATGGACCGACAAACGTGTGGAGCAAGTCGTGGGGATCCTGTTGCGGGCGGGGGTCATCCTTGCGGCCGCGGTGGTCCTGGCCGGAGGAACGATCCACCTGGCCCGCCACGGATCCGCATTCCCCGATTACCGGGTTTTTCACGGGGAGCCCGCGGAACTGCGCCACGTGTCCGGGATCGTCGCGGAGGCCTTTCGACCGGACGGTCGCGGGCTGATCCAGCTCGGGCTCCTGCTCCTGATCGCCACCCCGGTGGCCCGGGTGGCCTTTTCCGTGGTCGCCTTCGCCCTGCAAAAGGATCGCACCTACATCGTCGTGACCCTGATCGTCCTCGCGGCCCTCCTGTACGGCCTTGCGGGGGCAGGCCCGTGATCGGCCGGTGACCGGTTGTCTCCTCGCAGGGGATCTCATATCATGGGATCCTGTTCCATGGATCCGCCCCGCCCGGGCACAAGACCCGACCGGGGAGCGCTCGCATCGAAGGGAAAGGAGCCAGTCATGAAAACCGCGAGACTGACCCTGTTGGCCGCATTGCTCTCCCTCGTATCGACCGGGTGCGGATATGCGGTTCAAACCGCGATGTTCAGGCCCGCCTATCCCCCGACCAGCGCGCTGGACGTGTACCGGGGGAATCCGCCGGCCCGCCCCTATGTGGAGCTCGCCCAGCTTCGCACCGCGGACCAATGGAATGCGATGGCCCGGATCGTGGAAAAGGCGAAGGCCATCGGGGCGGACGCGATCATCCTTCTTCCCAGGAAGTATGCGGGGACGGACGTCTCCTCTCTCGACACCAGCCAGTCGATAACACCCATCTACGACATCGTCGTCGTGGCGATCAAATACAAATAGGGAGGAAACTTTCCGCCCGCCCGCCGCCCCCGTGGAGGCGCCGTTTCCTGGAACGGCGAATCCCGGACAAGGAAGCCCATCGGTCTCTTGACGGATCTCCGAGAAGACCCCCGATCTTCCGACGACCGCTTCCCGCACGTTCTTCCCCGCCTTAAGTCTGCCTTAAGCTTCGCCCCGTAGACTCGATCCCACGGCAGGACGATCCGGCCCGCCGGAACGAGAAAATCCAGGAGGCGAATCATGGGCAGTCACAGGTTGGCGCTGTTCGGCGCACTCGCAACGGTTATCTTGCTGGCCGGCTCGCTGGCATCCGCGGGCCGGGGGAACAACGGGGAACGAGACGAGGCGACGGCACTGGCCGGCGCCAAGGTCAGCCTGCTCCAGGCGACCACGGCCGCCGAGCAACATGTCCAGGGGAAGGCGATCCGGGCCGAACTGGAGGATGAAAACGGGGCCCTCGTCTATGGAGTGGAGGTCGCCAGGGGCGACAAGACGATGGATGTCAAGGTGGACTCCCTCAGCGGGAAGGTCCTGAGCGTCCAGGCCGACCGCGACGGCGCGTCCGGAGAACACGAGGGAGAATCGGAACGCGAGGAGTGAGCGGATGTCGAAATCCGCGCGGCATTGAGGGCAACGCAATCCGCCGGGACGGGCCGGATCGTCCCGCCGAAGGAGGTTCCCATGACGATCGAAATCGCGGATTTGAAGCTGGTCCTCCAGGGGAGGCCGGTGTTGAACGGGATCAATCTGTCCATGCGGGAGGGCGACATCTACGGGCTGCTGGGGGAAAACGGAGCGGGGAAGAGCACGACGCTCTCGGTGGTGACCGGACTGCGCGCCGCCGCGTCCGGCAAGGTCGCGGTCCTTGGACTCGATCCCGTCCGGCGGCGGTCCGACCTGCATCGCGCGATCGGGGTGTTGCCGGAACAGGGCGGTTTCTACGACTGGATGAGCGCGACGGACTACCTCCGCTGGTTCGCCGGGCTCTATGACATAGTGCTGCCGGACGATGCGGCGGTCCGCCTCCTCGACCGCGTCGGGCTCGATCCCGGGAACCCGAGGCCGGTCCGGACCTATTCGCACGGCATGAAACAGCGGCTGGGCCTGGCGCGGGCCATGATGAACAATCCCCGGCTGCTGATCCTC
>JAMDBZ010000052.1 GCA_023488945.1 Deltaproteobacteria bacterium | reverse complement strand
TGGCGGTCCCAGCGGGGTTCGAACCCGCGTTTTCGCCGTGAGAGGGCGGTGTCCTAGGCCACTAGACGATGGGACCTTGAGTGGCTGAGGAGCCAGGATTCGAACCTGGAAAACCTGGTCCAGAGCCAGGTGTGATGCCGTTTCACCACTCCTCAGCGGAATGAGTGAGAAGGATACCCGATGCCGCTTGTTCCCGTCAAGGCACATTCCGCTTCCGATATCGTCGCGTCGCCGCTGGATCGACATGCGGGGAGAGGGTCGGAATCTGTGGAACTTGATGGCAATTTGCCATCAGGTGCGCAATGGGACTCCCCCGGCCAGGTCCTCCTCTGCCCCCCCCCAGGCGGGCTTCGAGCGGCCGCCGTCCCGGCCGCGCGTCCGCCCGCGACCCGGACAGCGGGGGTATTTCAAGTGCCGATCCGGGCGACGGCGGCCTCGACCCGGCGGATGACCTCGTCCCGTCCCAAGACCTCCATGACCTCGAAAATACCCGGGGACACGGTGCCTCCCGTCAGGGCGACGCGCAGCGGCTGAGCGACCTGGCCGAGCTTGACGCCCGCGCGTTCGACGACCCGCGCGAGCACGGCTTCCATCGCGGCCGGCGCGAACTCCGGGAGCCGGGAAAACTCCGCGACGATCTCGCGGAACCAGGGAACGACCTGGGGGGTGAGGAACTTCGCCGCCGCCTTCGGATCGATCTCCTTCTCCCGGAAGTAGAACTCGGCGGAGTCGGCCATCTCGGCGAGCGTCCGGGAACGCTCCTGGAGGGTCCGGACCGCCGCGGACAGTTTCGGGGACGGCGTGACCGGGATCCCCTTGCGGCCCAGGAAAGGAACGAGAAGTTCGGCCAGCCGGTCCGGGTCCGCGCACTTGATGTAATGGGCGTTGATGTGAAGCAGCTTGTCGGGATCGAACCGCGAGGGGGACTTCCCCACGTTTTCGAGGGAAAAGATCCGCTGGAGCTCCTCGACGGAGAAGATCTCCTGGTCCCCGTGCCCCCAGCCGAGCCGGACGAGGTAGTTGATCATCGCCTCGGGGAGAAAGCCTCGCTCCCGGTACGACTGCACCGCCACGTCGTCATGCCGCTTCGAGAGCTTCCCGCCCTCGATCCCGTGGATCAGCGGGAAATGACCGAATTTCGGCAGGGGATAGCCGAGCGCCTCGTAGAGCAGGACCTGCTTCGGCGTGTTGTTGAGATGGTCGTCTCCCCGGAGGACATGCGTGATTCCCATCGCGGCGTCGTCGACGACGACGACGAAGTTGTAGGTCGGGGAGCCGTCCGAGCGCAGGATGATCAGGTCGTCCATCTCCTGGTTCTCCCAGGCCACATCGCCCCGGAGCAGGTCGCGGAAGACGGTCCGGCCGGACCGGGGGGTCCGGAACCGGACGACGTGGGCCTTCCCGGCCGTCGCATCCGGGGGAAGGTCGCGGCAGCGGCCGTCATACCGCGGTTTCTCCTTGCGGGCCTCCACCTCCTTCCGCCGCGCCTCGAGTTCCTCCGCCGTGCAGACGCACCGGTACGCCTTCCCGTCCCGGAGCAGCCGGTCCGCCTCCTTACGGTACAGTTCCACCCGCTCCATCTGGAAATAGGGCCCTTCATCCCAGGTCATCCCGAGCCAGGTCATCCCGTCGAGGATCGCCCGGGCGGATTCCGGGGTCGACCGCTCCTTGTCCGTGTCCTCGATCCGAAGGATGAACTTTCCCCCGGCGCTGCGGGCGTAAAGCCAGTTGAAGAGAGCGGTCCGTACTCCCCCGATGTGGAGATAGCCGGTCGGGCTGGGCGCGAAGCGCGTGACGACGGACGGCATGGGAAAACCTCGTTGCGTGTCGAGTATTCGGTGCAG
Organism: Deltaproteobacteria bacterium; assembly: GCA_023488945.1. Next base: position 5,637 of record JAMDBZ010000052.1, on the reverse strand, counting down.
CGCGGTTCCGGGTCAGAGGACAGCGAGGCCGGCGTATCCGACGACCTGGTCGTAATCGCCGCTCGTCTCTCCGGACGTCGCGTATCTTATCAGCCGGGCCGACGTGGCGCCAAGCGCCTTGGCGGCGAAGAGGACGACGGTCGCGGGAATGACGCCGCACATCGTGATCCGTTCCGCGCGCACGGTCCGGTAGAGCCCCTCGGGGTCGAGCGCCAGGATCCGGGCGATGGCCTTCTCGTCCTTCTTACGCGCCGCCGCATCCGATTCGTAATGCGTCATGTCGGAACTCGCGGTCAAAAGGGGGGGGAGCGGATCCGCGGCGACGGCCGCTGCCACAGCCTCGCCGAGCGACCGGCACTCCTCGAGTGACAGATGCGACAGGGCCACGGGGACGAACCGGAACGACGGGAGGAACCGGTGGAGGAACGGCAGCTGGACCTCGAGGGAATGTTCCCTCCGGTGGGCCGCCGCGTCCTCGGCGAGCAGGGGGGAAGCGGCCAGGAGTCGTCCGGCCAGATCCTCGTCGATCGGGACGTCGCCCCAGGGCATTCTCCAGGAACCGCGTGCCATCACGGCGGCGTCGGCTCCCAGGCCGGTGTGGTTCGGGCAGAAGATGACGTGCCGGTCGGGGAGCTCCACGGAGGAAAAGACCTCCCCGGCGACGGCCCCCGAGTAAACGTAGCCGGCGTGCGGGACGACGACCCCCCGGGCCCGGGCCCGTTCGGGGGCGTCCCGCGTCATCCTCCGGACGGCCCCGTCAAGCTCCTGGGGAGAGCCTGGATAGAACTGTCCGGCCACGGCCGGTTGCCTGATCATGGTTCCTGTATAACACAGGCGGGGCGATTCCCGATTGACAGAAATGATCGCCTTCCATATATTTGTACATTCGATTCGGGGGTATGCTCCTTGTACGTCCGCGTGAACGAGATCCCCAGGGCGGGGCTGGATGTCTTTGCCGGCCGGGGCAAAGAGACGGTTTCCCGCCTGATCGAGGGGATGGATCCATATCCCCTGAAATCGTGCCGGCTCGTGCTGGCCAGCCTGACCCTGTCGGTGGAGGGGAGAAGCCTTTACGCGCACGGCTCGTTCGCCGCGGAAGGCGAAGCCCAGTGCGACCGGTGCGCCGAGCCGTTCCCGGTGCGGCTCGAGAAGGAATTCAGCACGGTCCTCCTGCCCCGGGACAGCGCCCCCGCCGGCCCGATGAACGTGGAACTGACGGAGGACGACCTCGACGTGGCGTTCTACGACGGAATCGGTGTCGAGGTCTCCGACATTTTCTGGGAACAGGTCGCGGTCGCTCTCCCTTTGAAGCTCATGTGCCGGGACGACTGCCGCGGGGTCTGCCCGAGCTGCGGGGCGAACAGGAACGTCGCGCAGTGCGAATGCCCGGAGGCGCCGCCGCCGGGACTCTTCGACGCGTTGAAAACCTTGCTGGATAAGAAGGAGTAGAGCGATGCCGAACCCGAAGTCGCGCGGGTCCAAGACGAACAGGAACAAGCGCAGGACCCACAAGAAGCTCGCCAACCCCGCGCTGAGCGTCTGTCCCCAGTGCAAGACGGTGAAGCGGCCGCACGCCGTGTGCCCGACCTGCGGGACGTACAAGGGGCGGGAAGTCGTCGCCCGGGATTGAGGTCCCTTTTCCCCGTTTCCCGATGAAAATCGCCGTCGATGCGATGGGTGGGGATCACGCTCCGCGCGAGGTCATCCTCGGGGCGGTGCGGGCCTCGCGGGAGTTCGACCTGTCCATCACCCTCGTCGGTCCGGAGGACCGGATCCGGGAGGAGCTCCGCCGGATCGAGGGCGGCGATTCGGAACTCATCGGCGTGGTCCATGCCACCGAGGTCGTGGGGATGTGCGACCAGCCGGGCGAGGCGGTCCGGAAAAAGAGGGATTCCTCGATCCGCGTGGGTCTGAATCTCGTGGCGGCGGGCGAGGCCGTCTCGTTCGTGAGCGCCGGCAACTCCGGCGCCGTGATGGCGGGCGCCCTCTACGTCCTCCGAAGGGTCCGGGGAGTGGACCGGCCGGCGATCACGGCGACCATCCCGACGCCGTCGGGCCCGATCGTCCTGATCGACGCGGGCGCGAACGTCGGCTGCAAGCCGTCGCACCTCGTCCAGTTCGGCTGCATGGGGGAGGCGTACGCCCGGATGGTCTTGGGGATCCCGAAGCCCCGGGTGGGCCTCGTCAGCATCGGAGAGGAGGAAACGAAGGGGACCGACATGACCCGCGAGACGGGGGCCCTCTTCCGCAAGACGGAGCTGAACTTCATCGGGAACGTCGAGGGGCGGGACTTCTTCGCCGGGAAGGCGGACGTGTTCGTCTGCGACGGCTTCGTCGGGAACGTCGTCCTCAAGACGATGGAGGGGATGGCGACCGCGCTGGGCCATTTCCTGAAGGAGGAGATCGGGAAGTCTTCCCTCGCCAAGGTCGGCGTCCTCTTCGCGGAGGGGGCGATCCGGCGGGTGAAGAGGCGGCTCGATTACGCGGAATACGGGGGCGCACCGCTGTTGGGGGTCAAGGGAGGCGTCGTGATCTGCCACGGCTCCTCCGGTGCGCGCGCGGTAAAGAACGGGATCCGCGCGGCGGCGTCGCTCGCCCGCCACGGGGTCGAGGAGGAGATCGCCCGGAACGTGGCGAAGACCGGGTACGCGCGCCACTTGTTCAGGGCCGCGGAATAGGGGAAGAAAGCCAGCCGGGCGTCCCGGGGGCACGAAAGGGGGACACGTGGGGTCCAAGGTCATCGGGGTGGGGATGTTCGCCCCGCCGAAGGTTCTTGCAAACGCCGAACTCGAGAAGTTGGTGGCGACGTCCGACTCCTGGATTACGGAGCGGACGGGGATCCGGGAGCGGCGGATCGCGCTGCCGATGACGGCCACCTCCGACATCAGCCTGGAAGCGGCGAAGCAGGCGCTTGCCGACGCGGGCATCGAAGCGCAGGGCATCGACTTCATCGTGGTGGGGACCTGCACGCCGGACATGCCCCTCCCGTCGACGGCCTGCTTCCTCCAGAAGAAGCTCGGCGCGTCCCGCGCCTTCGCGCTGGACGTCAACGCGGCCTGCTCGGGGTTTCTTTATGCCCTCTCGATGGCGGACGCCCAGATCCGGGCCGGCCGGGCGCGGAATGCGCTGGTGATCGGGGCCGAGATCCTCTCGTCGGTCGTCGACTACAAGGATCGCTCGACCTGCATCCTCTTCGGGGACGGGGCGGGGGCGGCGGTCCTCGCCGCGTGTCCCGACGGCGACGGGATCCTCGACTGCGAGCTCCACTCGGACGGGAATCTCTGGGACCTCATCTGTTGCCCCGGCGGCGGGACCGTCAACCCGGACGGCCCCGAGACGGCGGAAAAGCGGCTGCATTACATTCGAATGAGCGGGAACGAAACGTTCAAGCACGCGGTGACCCGGATGGTCGAGGTATCCACGGCGGTTCTCGATCGGAACAAGGTGCCCGGCGGGAAGGTCGCGCTGTTCATCCCACACCAGGCGAACATGCGGATCATCAACGCGGTCGGCAAGCGGCTCCGCATTCCGGACGACCGGATTTTCGTCAACCTCGAGCGGTACGGCAACACGTCGGCCGCCTCCATTCCGATCGCCCTCGCCGAGGCGCGCGGGGAGGGACGGTATAGGAAGGGCGATTACGTTCTCCTGACCGCCTTCGGCGCCGGGCTCACCTGGGGCTCGGTGCTGATGAGGATGTAGGGGCCGCCGCATGCCGGTCGGCATCCTGTTCCCGGGCCAGGCGTCGCAGTTCCCCGGGATGGGCAAGGAGCTTTACGAGACATACCCTTGCGCCAGGGCCGTCTTCGAGGAGGCGTCGGAGGCGCTCGGTTTCGATGTGGCGGCCGTTTGCTTCCACGGAAGCGACGAGGATCTCAAGCTCACCGAGAACACCCAGCCGGCGATCTTCACGGTGAGCGTGGCGGCGTACCGCGTCCTCGAGCAGGAGACCGGGATCCGCCCCCTGTGCGCGGCCGGGCACTCGCTCGGGGAGTACTCCGCGCTCGTGGCCGCGGGGGTGCTCCGCGTCGGGGAGGCGGTCCGGGTGCTCCGCTCCCGTGGGAGATACATGCAGGAAGCCGTCCCCGTGGGACAGGGGGCGATGGCCGCCGTGATGGGGCTTGCGGCGGATAAGGTGGAGGAGGCGTGCCGCGCGGGAGCATCCCTCGGGGTTGTGGAGCCGGCCAATTTCAACGGCGCTGACCAGATCGTCATCTCGGGATCGGCGGAGGCCGTCCGGGCCGCGGTGGAGGCGGCCAAGGGGGCCGGGGCGAAACGGGCCGTGGCGCTCCCCGTGTCTGCGCCGTTCCATTGCGCCCTGATGCGGACGGCGGCGGAGAGGCTCGCGCCGGAGCTGCGGGCGATGACGCAGGGTTCCTTCCGGTTCCCCGTGATCGCGAACGTCACGGCCGCGCCATATCCTCCCGGCGGATCCGTGGCCGGGCTGCTCGAGCGCCAGATCACCGCTCCCGTGCGCTGGGACGGCTGCGTCGCGGCGATGCACGCGATGGGGGTCGACGCCTGTCTGGAGGTCGGCCCGGGGAAGGTCCTGTCGGGGCTGGTCCGCCGGATCGACCGGGACGCCCGTGTCGCGTCGTTCGGCGCTCCCGCCGACCTGGACAGCGCCCGCGCCTTGATCGGCTGAAGTTTTCGCTTGAACCGCCGCTGCCGTTGACGGTATGAACTTCGGGGAGGGGGGTGGGGAGATGCGTCTGTCCGGGAAGGTGGCGCTGGTCACCGGATCGGCCCGCGGGATCGGGAAAGCGATCACGGAAGCATTTGCCCGCGAGGGAGCGTTCGTCGTCGTGAGCGATGTGGGTGACGAGGCGCCGGCCCGCGCGACGCTCGCCGGGATCGAGGCCGCGGGGGGGCGGGGGACGGTCGAGATGTTCGACGTGGGCGACGCCGCCCAGGTCGATGCGGCCGTGAAGAACGTCGTCGCCGCGCAGGGCCGGATCGACGTCCTCGTCAACAACGCCGGCATCACCCGGGACAACCTCCTGATGCGGATGACGGACGAGGAGTTCGACGCGGTCCTCCGGGTGAACCTGAAGGGGACCTTCCTCCTCACGCGCGCCGTGACCCGGCCGATGATGAAGCAGCGCAGCGGCCGGATCATCAACCTGAGCTCGGTCGTCGGCGCGATGGGGAACGCGGGGCAGTCGAACTACTCGGCGGCCAAGGCGGGGATCATCGGGTTCACGAAGTCGACGGCGCGGGAACTGGCTTCCCGCGGGATCACGGTCAACGCGATCGCCCCCGGGTTCATCAAGACGGCGATGACCGCCGCCCTGCCGGAAGAGGTGCAAAAAAGTTTCCTCGGGCAGATCCCGCTCGGCCGGTTCGCGGAGCCCGGGGAGGTGGCGGAGCTCGCGCTCTTCCTGGCCTCCGACGCCGCCTCCTACATCACCGGCCAGGTCATCGGGATCAACGGCGGCTTGTACATGTGAAGGTTATACTAAGTGCTGCATTTCATAATTACGGCTGCATTCGAGCGCCGCTGCATCCGCGCCGGCTGCGTTGCGCTCCCTCGCCGTACTCAACGGTACGCCTCGGTCGCGCGCCTTGCCGGACGCGGCGCATCGACGCTCTCGGTGCGGTCTCGAAATGAAATACGTCGCCGTAATTATGAAGTGC
>JAMDBZ010000041.1 GCA_023488945.1 Deltaproteobacteria bacterium | reverse complement strand
GAACGTCTCGCCGCCGTCGGGGAAGCCGACCCCCGTCACGTAGTTCGTGAGCGCGTCGTACCAGACGTAGATCACGTGTCCGGGATTTTCGGGGACCGGGATGCCCCAGCTGAGCGACGTGCGTGAGACGGAGAGGTCGTTCAGTCCTCCCGCGACGAAGGCGACGACCTCGTTGCGGCGGCTCTCCGGGCGGATGAATTTCGGATTCCGCTCGTAATAGGCGAGGAGCGGCTCCCGGTATTTCGAGAGCCGGAAGAAGTAGGACGGCTCCTTGCGCTTGCTCACGGGGCGCCGGCAGTCGGGGCACGTCCCGTCGGCGATCTGGAGGTCGGTCCAGTACGCCTCGCACGGAGTGCAGTACCACCCCTCGTACTCGCCGAGGTAGATGTCGCCGTTTTCCAGCGACCGGCGGAACAGCTCCCGGACGGAGGCGTAGTGCCGCGGCTCGGTGGTCCGGATGAAGCCGGTGTTCGTGATGTCGAGCGCCGGCGAAAGCCCCTGGAACCGGGTCACGACCCGGTCGGCCAGCTCCCGCGGCGTCAGCCCCTGGGCGGCGGCGCTCTTCTGGACCTTCTCCCCGTGCTCGTCGGTCCCCGTCAGGAAGAAGACCTTCTGTCCCTTCATCCGGTGGTAGCGGGCGAGGACGTCCGCCGCGATCGTCGTGTAGGCGTGCCCGATGTGCGGGACGTCGTTGACGTAGTAGATCGGGGTGGTGATGTAGAAGGTCTCCTTCACGGGGCCTGCCCTTCCTCGCCGCCGGAGGGAAACGCGAGGTCCTCCCCCTCGTCACCGCCGCCCTTCGCGGCGGCCGGCGCGTCGGCGCAGGCGTCGCACGGCTTCCTGCGGGCATACGAGCCGTGTTCATAGATGAGGCAGCACATGAGCCGCCCGCACACGCCGGAGAGCTTCGCCGGGTTCAGGGCGAGGTTCTGGTCCTTGGCCATTTTGACCGTGATCGGCTCGAAGTCGGCGAGGAACGAGGCGCAGCAGAGCTCCTTGCCGCACGGCCCGATCCCGCCGACGGCCCGCGCCTCGTCCCGGACGCCGATCTGGCGCATCTCGATCCGCGTGCGGAGCTCGTGGGCCAGGTCCTTGACCAGCTCGCGGAAGTCGATCCGCCCGTCGGCGGTGAAGTAGAAGATCGTCTTGCTCCGGTCGAGGAGGACCTCGGTGCGGACGAGCTTCATCGGGAGCGCCCGGGCGGCGATCCGCCGGAGGCAGAAGGCGTGCGCCTCGCCTTCCCGCCGGGCGTTTTCCTGGTGGGCCGAAAGGTCCTCCGCGGTGGCGGGCCGGACGACCTTGACATAGGCGCCGTTCCGGCCGGCCGGCGCGACGCCCTCGATCCGGCGGACCACCTCGCCCAGGACCGTCCCCCGCTCGGTGGTGACGACCGCGTAGTCCCCCCGTTTCAGCGTCGTCCCCGTGCAGTCGAAGTGGAACGTCTTGCAGACGTTCCGCAGCCGGATCCCCGCGACATCCATTCGGCGGCCTCAATCCTTTCCGTGCAATCCAAACAAAAACGCCTCCACCATCAGCCGCTTCTGGGCCTGTGGAGACGCCCGCGACATCGAGAGGAGCTCGCGGAACGCCCGCGTCCAGCCGGCGGGAGCCCGCCGCAGGGCGAGGGCGGACAACGTCTCCCTCCTGTCCTTGTTGATTATATCCGCTTTCGGGTCGGAACATAAGAGGGCGACGTCCCGCGAAAGGGCCAGGGGCACGGCCAGGCGCCGGCCTTGCTCGCCGCTCCCCTTGAACGCTTCCGCCGCGGCGATCGCGTCCGCCGCGTCGAGCCGCCCCAGGCGCCGGATCCAGGCGTCCCGGTCCGCCGTCGGCTCGGACAGAAGGGCCAGCACCCGCCCCGGGCTTCCCCCGGCGCCGGCCGCCGCGGCCCGGACGGCGTCCGGGCCATGAACCTCCCGCGCTTCGGGGACCGCCAGGAGGATCTCCTCCACGAGGCCGGCCGGAAGCGGGGAGAACGGGACCTTCTGGCACCGCGAGACGATGGTCGGGGGGACCTGGGAGAGCCGGTGGGCGACCAGCAGCAGGTGGGTTCCCGGGGGGGGCTCCTCGAGCGTCTTGAGCAGGGCGTTCGCCGCCTGCAGCGTCATCCGGTCCGCCGGGACCACGAGGACCGCGCGCGGCCTGTCCGAGAACGCCTTGAGCGCCAGCTCCTCCTGGAGGGCGCGGATCTCGTCGATCCGGATGAAGAGGCCGTCGGGCGCGACCCGCAGGAGGTTGGGGTGACTCCCGGCGGCGAGGAGCCGGCATTCCACGCACGTTCCGCACGCCCCGCCGGGCGTCCGGTCGCGGCAGAGAAGCGCGGCGGCGAAGGCGCCCGCCGCCTTCTCCTTGCCGATCCCTTCCTCGCCGAAGAAGAGCAGGCCCGGGGGGACCCGGCCCGATTCGAGGTAGCGGGAGAGGAGGGAGACGGCGCGGTCCTGGCCGCGGACCGCTTCGATGCGCTCTACCATCCGAACCGCGACGCCACGGCCTCGCGGACCTCCGAGAAGACGCGGTCCGGGGGAGGGGCCCCGTCCACCCGGACGATCCGTCCCGGGTGGCGGGCCTGGAGCAGGAGATACCCTTCGCGGACGAGCCGGTGGAATTTCAGCGACTCGCCCTCCAGCCGGTCCCGCCCGCCGCCCCGCGCGGCGAGCCGCGCGAACCCCTCCTCGGGCGACAGGTCGAGCAGGACGGTGAGATCGGGGACGAGCCCGCCGGCGGCGTAGGCGTTCAGCTCCTCGATCCACGCCGCCGGGAGCCTCCGGGCATGCCCCTGGTAGGCGAGCGTCGCGTCGCAGAACCGGTCGCACAGGACGGCCTTCCCGGCGTCGAGGGCGGGGCGGACGACGATGCGGACGTGCTGGGCCCGCGCCGCCTCGTACAGCAGGAGCTCCGTCTCGGGGAAGATGATCTCGCCGTCCCGGTGGGAGAGCAGGAGAGCCCGGACGGATTCCGCGAGCGGGGTCCCGCCCGGTTCCCGGGTGACGGCGTGCGGGATGTTCCGGGAGGCGAGATGGTCCGAGAGGAGGCGGACCTGGGTGCTCTTACCCGAGCCCTCGATTCCCTCGAACGTGATGAACGGCGCGCCCACCCGGGGTCAGCACTCCGAGAACCCGCACGACCGGCACTTGACACACCCTTCCTGCATCTCGACCTGGCTGCCGCAGTCGGGGCAGGCGCCGCGTACGATCCCGGCCTCGTCGCCGCGCGTCCGCGGCGCGGCCGAGGGGTTGCGGGCGGCGATGGAAGGCTCGGCGGCCTTGAGCATGCCGGCGGCCATCTCGTCGATCGCCTCGAGGTACCACTCGACCGCCTTCGCGACGGCGTCGGCGCACGACAGGATCTTCCCCCCGTTTCCCCCCCACGCCGGGAGGTGGCAGGAGATCCCCTTGAGCTGCTTGATGATCTCGCCGGGCTTGACGCCGGAGCGCAAGGCCAGGGAGACGAGACGCCCGATCGCCTCGGACTGGGAGGCGGCGCACCCGCCCGCCTTCCCCATCTGGTTGAAGATCTCGAAGAGCCCCTTCTCGTCCCGGTTCATCGTGATGTAAAGCTTCCCGCAGCTCGTCTTCATCTCCTTGGTGATCCCGAGGAGCGTGTCGGGGCGGGGGCGCGGCGAGACAAAGCCCGGCTCGGCCGAAGGCAGGGCCTCCCGGGCCGCCTCCTCGCGCCGGTTCACCTCTCCGATGTTCAGGACCTGCTCGTCGCGGCTGCGATCCCGGTAGACGGTGACTCCCTTGCACCCGAGGCGATAGGCCAGGAGGAACACCTTGCGGATGTCGTCCCGGGTCGCCTCGGCGGGGAAGTTGACGGTCTTGGAAACCGCGTTGTCCGTGTACTTCTGGAAGGCGGCCTGCATCCGCAGGTGCGCCTCGGGCGAGATGTCGTGAGCGACCACGAAGGCCCGGCGGAGGTCCTCGGAAATGCCGGCCGACTTCCGAATCCCTCCCGTCCGGGAGATCTCGGTCATCAGCTCGATGGAGTAGAGCCCCCGCTTCCGCATCTCCGCCTCGAAGAGGGGGTGGACCTCCACGAGGTGGTCGTTGTCCATCACGTTCCGGATGAACGACAGGGCGAAGATCGGCTCGATCCCGCTGCTGCAGCCGGAGATGATGCTGATCGTCCCCGTGGGGGCGATCGTCGTCGTCGTGGCGTTGCGCCGCGGCGCCCCCCCCCGCTCGGCGTAGACGCTGACGGGGAAGTTGGGGAAGGCCCCGCGCTCCCGCGCCAGGTCGACGGAGGCCGACGCCGACTCCTCCTGGACGAAGCTCATGACCTCCTGAGCCGTAGCGAGCGCCTCGTCGGAGTCGTAGGGGATCCCCAGGCGGATGAGCATGTCGGCAAACCCCATCACGCCCAGCCCGATCTTGCGGTTCCCGAGCGTCATCTGCCGGATCTCGTTCAGCGGGTAGTTGTTCATGTCGATGACGTTGTCGAGGAACCGGACCGCATCGTGCACGGCGGCCTTGAGCTTCTCGTGGTGGATCCGGGGCCGGCCGTTCTCCTCGGTCACCATGTGGTCGAGGTTGATCGAGCCCAGGTTGCACGACTCGTATGGAAGCAGCGGCTGCTCCCCACATTGACAAGTGTTGATATATTGGTGACAGGCATCGCTGCAAAATTCTCCATAAAAATCACCTATATAGAAGTTGTGGAATTCATCGACCGTGCCATTGTAGACGTCGTCGAGCCCGTCCGGGGTCACGGATGCGACCCGATGGTTGTGCATCATCGCTGCCGTCTTCAAAGCCTCGTAAGTCGGAAAGGCGAATTCGGTCCCCAGCCGTTTCGACACGCCTTCCGCGGCGCATCGCCCTTCCCATTCCTTCTTGAGCGGAACGCGTCCGATCTCGAATTTCAGATCGAGGAGGCATCTGACCTGCTGCCGGTACCGGTCTTCCGCCTTATTGAGGCAGGTGGACCGGACGCTTTCGGCGATGCGTCCGCGGATGCCGGGATCCGCGTTGTGCCGGGATACGTAGCACGGCTGCGAGCAGAACGATTGTTCGCGCCGGCTCCAGGCGACCACGAACGTCGCGCCGCAACGTTCGCACGACCGCTCGACCATCACGACGTTGCCGTCGAGGAAGCAGGGAAGATCGGTCGCCGTTTGACACTTCGCGAGCTTTGCCAGTGCCCGGTCGTGGATTCCACTCATGAATGCATCACGGCCTGCAACCATGGCGGATTTCACCGCGGCGCGGCGGTTGGCGCGGAAGTCTTCATCGGTGAATCGAAGGGCCGTCGCGTAGCCGATGCGCGCCTTCGTTTCGTCGCGGCGTCTTGCGCCAACGTGGTGCCGGAGGCGCATCTCCCGCTGTTTCGTCGGGTCGTTTCTCCAGTTCTTTTCCGGGAACCTCCGCATCGGGTTCTTATCCCCTTCGCGGTCCTTCGCGTGGTGCCGGTGATGCTCCTCCTTCGTCATGACGAGCAGATTCGCCGGGTCGTTGTTGAGGCCATCGTAGTCGCGATGGTGCACCACGTGATCGCGCCGGTGCATGCTCCTCCCTGTCTGGCGGCGGTCATGGAAGTTGGCGATGAGCCGGTGCTCGAGCTCCCAGTTCGGACAGTCGGTGGAGGAGATCCACCAATACCGTTGGGCATTGCCGCTTCGTTGAACCATCACTTTCTCAAACGGAGCCACCCGGCGCGTCATGATGCTCAGGCTGTCGCCAGGCGCGAGGTTCCCGGCCTCCTTGACATTGCCGTCGGAGAGGACGAACCGATGATTCTCCGTGACGCGCAGGAAGTTGCCGTCGTCCAGCACGACCTTGAGAATCGGCTTGCGGTGGCCGGTGAGTCGCGGGTTCCGCATCATGCGGACCGTCACCCGGCCGTTTCGGCCCCGGCAGAAGACGGGCACGTCCCGTCCTTCCTCGGCGAGCCGTCGGATGGGAACGGTACCACGGCCATCGGCCACGGCGACGAGCGTGTCCCCCGTGACGCACGGGTTCGTGCTCTCGATCGCGCCGACCTTGGGCGTCGGGTTGTCCCTGTTGATCCGGTCGATGAAGATGATCCCCGGCTCCCCGTTGCGCCACGCCGCGTCCACGATCTTCTCGAACACCTCGCGGGCGGGCAGCGCCGCGGTCATCTCGCGGGAGTGCGGGTTCATGAGGTTGTATTCCCCGTCGGTTTCGACCGCTTTCATGAACTCCTCGGTCAGGGCGGCGGAGATGTTGAAATTGTTGAGCCGGTCGTTCGCCGTCTTGCAGGTGATGAACTCGAGGATGTCGGGGTGGTCGACGCGCAGGATCCCCATGTTGGCGCCCCGCCGCGTGCCGCCCTGCTTGATCGTCTCGGTCGCCGCGTCGAAGACGGTCATGAAGGAGATGGGGCCGGAGGAGATCCCCTTCGTCGACTTGACGACGTCGTTCTTCGGGCGGAGCCGGGAGAAGGAAAACCCCGTCCCGCCGCCGCTCTTGTGGATGAGCGCCGTGTTCTTGACGGCCGAGAAGATCGACTCCATCGAGTCCTCGACCGGCAGAACGAAACAGGCCGACAGCTGCTGCAGCTCCCGGCCCGCGTTCATCAACGTCGGCGAGTTCGGCATGAAATCGAGCCGGATCATCAGGGCGTAGAAGGTTTCCGCCCACAGGGACACGACCTCGGGGACGGCGCCGTAGTAGAGCCCCTCGGCGAGGGCGATGTTCCAGGCCACCCGGGCGACCATCTCCTCGGGCGTCTCGAGCGTCTCCCCGGCGGAGCCCTTCTTCAGGTAGCGCCGTTCGAGGACTTTCCGGGCGTTCTCCGAGACCGGCATCGGGCCGTACTTGACGAGCATCCGTTCCGCCCATTCGCGGGGCGGAAGGGACGGAAGCGCCTTCCCCCGACCGCGGCCCGGGGCGGAGGACGGGGCGGCTTCGGCGGACGTCGCGGAATCGGTCAGGTTCAAATCCATCTTCGGTCCCTCACTGCGCGGGGTTCTTGATTTCAGGATAGCTTATCTTGTGGTCTGCGGGGAACACCACTACAAGGTATTGTGTCGCGCCGGGGGATGTCAAGAAAAAGCGGCGGCGGCGGCGAATTTTTCCCAAGCCGCGCCTCCGCGCAGGTTGGGAACTCGTAAAACAACGTTTGATGAATTCTCCTTCCGAGCGGCCCCCGCCGGGAAACACGGTGCCCCGGCGCGGGACCGCCGCGGACACGGCAAACGGCCGGGCGCGTCCCCGCTTTCGGCGCGGGCTTCCGGGAAGGCCGCGCCGGCCCCGGTCCACCCCCGATCGACCGACCCCCCGGGACGGTTCCTCCCCTCCGCCGTCGGAAGGGGCGGCCCGCCATTCTCTCATCGCGAGGCAGGGCCCGGGAGAAGAACCGGATTTTGCCGCCGTCATTTCGCCACCGCTCCGCCGCGCGGCGGAAGATTTGTCTTGATCGGGGAGATCGGTATATTATGTATACTGTCGACAATGGTGCGGGGTTCCGTTCGGGACCCGGGCGCATTGAACCGGCCGGGAAAAGGAAGAGACCCCGATGCGTCTT
>JAMDBZ010000062.1 GCA_023488945.1 Deltaproteobacteria bacterium | reverse complement strand
CGATCCGGATCCCCGTGCCCGTCGACTGATTGGTCCACGACAGTTGAACCTGGGACGAGGAGAGTGCGGTGGCGGTAAGGTTCGTCGGCGCTGCGAGAGCAGACGGATGAAACTTCCCCCACCATGTTCCCCAGCGGGATGTATTGTCGGCATTTGTCCCGGCCGCGTATTCCTGGAGCGTCCAGAAGGTGACGTTGTCCACGGGATCCACGACGGTGGCGCTGTAGTCCCCCCAGCGGTTGACCGTGCCGCTCAGAGTCTTGTAGTAGGAGGCGACCCCACTCTTAAGGAGGGTGACCGGTTGCGCCGCCCATGTCGGCGATGTCAGGACGGTGTAGTACGCACCCGCGTAGTCGGTCGGAGAGGATCCGCTGAAGCCGATGGCGATATCGCCGTTCATGTTGACCGCAATCGACGGGTAGAAGAACCAGCGGTTCGGGTCGGTGATTCGCCCTTGGACCACCCCCTTTGTGAGGGGATCGATCCGGTACCATGCCACTTCGGTTTTTCCGGCGTTGGCAACATGATGAGTCGTCCAGATGCGCCCGTTTTGCCAAACCGCGTTGAGGAGCCGTGTGTCCCCCGCGTCGATTTTCTTCGTTGTTCCGGACTGGGGGATGACCTCCGAGTTCAGGTATGACCCCGAGATCGACGAAATGTCCGAGTAAGGCGTGACGGCGACGGATACCGGGGGATTCCAGTTGGGCGTTCCGGCGATATTGTCGATGCTTGCGAGCGACAGTTGGTTAAGGCCGCCTTCGGAGATGAAGTACTCCGCCTGAGGGGTACCAAAGGTGTGCGCGGGCTGCATGGAGGAATCCATTCCCGGAAAGTCGCGGAATTCCCACCATTGGAGAGGGACGGGGGGTATGCCGGGCCGAAACTGGGATTTCGGGATCACCCACACCTTGCTGTACAGGAAATCGTTGTTGTCGTAGAACATGTTCGCGCTGACGTAGATGTTCGTATTGTCGACGCCAAGCGCCGGGTAGTCGGCCCAGCCGATCGCCGCTGCATTGTCGGCGTTACTGGCGGCATCGATGGAAACCTTGACCCAGCCGTCGAGAAGAGGATCGGATGTGTCGGAAACGGCGACAAGCAGAGAGGAGCTCGATGAATTATCACCAGCCACCGATATGGCAAGGAACCGGCCGTTGTGCTGATCGTAAATAACCCTCGGGTCAAAGGGGAAGACGGACGGAGGCAGAACAGATAACACAGATAACCAAAAGGCGTCCAGGGTGACCCGGTTCAACAGGGTCCCCGATTTGCTGAAGATCCCGAATTCGGTGTTGAGAAGGCTTACCAGGTGGTTAGGCCCTGCCGCACCCATGGTGTCGGGCGGGATGGCGTCGTTCGGAGATGGTGGATCGCCGAGTCCGGCGAACGATGCATCAGTCGCGGGCGCCATTGGTGCGAGCGCCTGCCGGGAAGGACTATAGGTTGCCACGGATCTCGTGAAATACCGTGCGTCGAAGATTGCCGTCTCGGGTGTTCGTTGAATTCGATGAAATGGAACGGAGCGGTTCCAGACCCTCGTCTGTGCCTGCATAGGACCACGCGTTCGGATATCGTGGAATGATTCCGCGGCATGAGGAACCTTCCGGGTCACCCTGACAGCCGATAACGATGGCTCACCGGATCCGAGGGCGTCCTTCCCCGCCGCAAAGGCCATGAGCGCGAAGATGACTACGAAGGTGCGGCCCTTGTGATGATCCAACTTCTTCCCCTTTCGGGAATGAAGAGATATGTATTTTCGTGCTAACGGACCGTCGGGGTTCCCGCAGCGGTGTTGTCCGCGGGGACGATTCCCGCGTTGTCGTTCGTCACGCGGGATGAGGGGTGGGGGACGGTCTCGCGCGGAATCCTGTGGAACGGAATGGCCACGTCTCCTCGCGGAGGCGTGGGCTTTACTGCCTCTCTCTCATGGATATCCCCCATCGTCTCTCTCGATGTGGGGACTTGC
This sequence comes from Deltaproteobacteria bacterium, assembly GCA_023488945.1. Next base: position 5,529 of record JAMDBZ010000062.1, on the reverse strand, counting down.
TTTATGACCGGCACTCCGGTTGAGGATGGTACGGCCTGCCCGGAAGGGCTTCCGGAATGCAGGGCCTTCTGTTCCGTCGCGACGGCCGACCGCCTGGGGCCGCAGCAGCCCGCCGTCAAGGCCGAAAGGAGCGCGACGCCCAGGATCGCCAGGAGATTCTTTTTCACGTTTCCGTCCCTGACCGCGGGAATGACTGCGCCGTCGAACCGTGCGGGCCGGTGAGCATCAATTAGACGCCGATTCCACGAAAATTATTCCGTCGTTTTCCAGGAGTCGCGGGAACGCCGTTGCAGGCCCTTTCACGGCCCACGTCATGGTGCCGCGTTCCCCAACCGTAAAGCCGGCCGCCTCCAATGTCTTCGCGTCCCGCTCTTGGGGGGGCTCCCGGAACCGGACAAGCAGTGTGACCGGATCCTGCTCCTTTCCCTCGCCGAACCGGCGCAGGATGTCCAGCTCGAGCGTGGGATGGATCCGGGGAAGCACCGCCTGCCGGCAGTAGTAGTAAACCTTTTTCACGCTGTCTTCCTGGAGGAGGAGGGGGATGTCGGGGGCGTTCAGCAGGACGATCGCCGCGTTTCCGAAGGCGTCGAGGACCGGGAGGTTATCCCGGTCCAGCCTCGCGGACTGGTAGAGGAACGCGTCGGACCGGAAGACGACGAGCCCCGCGAACAGGGCGGGCAGGTTCCGGCGGATGATGAGCCCGATCTTCTCGTCCGCTTTCTTCCTCAGGAGCGCGTCGGACTCCGGCGTCAACGCGACCGGCTTCCGGTCGTTGCGACACGCCGTCAGGAGGAGCGCAAGAACGAGGAGCGGCAGGAGCGCGCGGCGCATCACCGGGACCGGGGGAGGAGGAAGCCGATCCGAAAGGTCGCGTCGAGGTACCGGCTGTCGTCGTACCGGGCCTTCATCTTCGCGGAGCGGATCACGATCGGCAGCGCCCCGCTCTCGAGCCGATTGACGAGCCGGACCGCCTCGAGGAACGTCAGGTTCTCCACCTTCAGGTCGAACGATTCCTCCCGGACGAACTCCCCGTCACGGCTCCCTCCGGACTTGACGCTGACCGCCTGCTGCGGGAAGCCGGCCTCCTGGAGGGTGTTCGTCAGCCGCGTCAGGGGGGACTCGGGCGCGTTCGCCTGCGCCTGGATCAGGCCCATCCTGGCCCGGATGGCCCGGTCGAGCCTCTCGACGTCGGGTCGCATTTTTCTCAGCTCGGCCAGGTCCTCCTCGGCGAGGGCCGCCGCGCGGGACTGCGTCCGGATCCGGCCGGCGCCCGGGATGATCGCGAAGGACAGCAGGAGGATCACGGCGGCGGCCACGGTGCCGGCTGCGAGAAAGATCTTCTCCCGCTCACGAAGCACGGGCCGGCTCCTTCTTCTCCACGAGGATCGACCAGGTCACCGTCCCGCGGCCCGCGCGCCCCTGGGACGATTCGAGGGCCACCGTCGATTCCGGTCCGAAGGCTGTCGCGAGGGCGGCCCGGAACGATTCGGCCGCCGCGGGGCTGTCCGCATCCCCGACGATCCTCAGCTTTCCGGCGTCGTAGCCGATTTCGCTCACGGAGATCCTCTCCTTTTGGGGGAAAACCTGTGCGACCTTCCGGAGCTGCTCGGGAAACGGCACGGCGTCCGCGTCGGTCTCCTTCTGCTGGCGTCGAAGCGCCGCCATCTTCTCCTGGAGCTGGATCGCCGGCGGGGCGGACGAGCGGGTCCCGGGGAAGATCTCCGAGAGCTCTTTCCGGAGCTGGGATTGGATCCGCTCCGCCTTTCGAGCTTCGGCCCACCCCGCCACGGCGACGGCGGCGGAGACGGCGACCAGGGCGGCGGCGACCGACGCGGCGCCGATCCGCATCCGGGACCGTTCCCGGGAAAGGGCCGACTCGGTCACCGCGGATGTTTTCAAGGAAAAGTCGCCCGTCTCCCGCAGGCGCCACGGCAAAAGGGCCGCGCCGAGCGCGATGGGGGAGGCGGGGGTTGTTCCGGAGGGCGGGGCGAGCGGGGAGGCGTTCGGTATCCGGGCCGAAAGGACCGCGGGAAGTTCCCCAAGGACCGTGACGCGTGCGGCCGACGATGTCTGCCCGCCCGAAAGCTCCAGGTCCTTCCACTCCGTCAACAGGTCCTCGGAACGGTCCAGGAGCGAACCGGGAAACTGGCGGGCCCAGGCGATCGCGGCGCTTTCGACCCGGAGCGCGACGACGTCCGACAGCGTCGAGAGGACAAGGCCGTCGCCCACGGCGCCGAACGACAGGACGGCGGAGAGGATGGACGCGATGTCGGGGACGATCCGGTCGATCCGGAAGCCGGCGGTCAGAAACCCCGAAACCGCCTTCTCGACGACGGGGCGGCGCGCGGCGACCGCCAGGAAGCGTCCGGGACAACCGGGGGGCGGAGGCAGGATGTCGGAGAGGATCTCGTCGTCCTCGAAGGGGAGCGTCCCTTCGAGCTCGGACAGGTGGATCGCCTTCGCCCGGGGGAGGTCCTGGACCGGGAGCTCGATCTCCCGCAGGAAGGTCCACGCCGGCGGAAGCGAGAGGACGGCGGGCGGCAGCGCCTGCGCGCCCGTCCCTTTCCGGACCTGCTCCGCCAGCGCGGCGACGTCGTCGGCTCCCCCGAACGGCTCCCGGCACGGCACGGCGCAGGCGAAAAGAGGCCGGGACGAGAGGGCGGCCTTCTCCCAAAGCACAGCCGAGAGCCTGTCGCGCGCGATGGATATCCCGAGACTCTTCACCGTCCGCCCTAAAAGAACTGGAACTCGCCTGCCGGGGAAAGCAGGGGGCCCGTCACCCGTAGATTAGCATTCCTGGCGTTTTTCGACAGCATGTTGAACAGGGTGGCGACCCGCCCCTCGAGCGGATTGACGATCCTCAGGTGAAAGGTGATCGTTGCCCGCGACGGCGTGAGGAACCGCGCGATGACGCCCGTGCCGTCGACCTGCGCGTCCTCGTAGATCCCCGTAAGCGACGTGACGTGGAGGTCCTCTCCCCGGACGGCCAGCTTGATGGACACGTTCCTCAAGACCGCCTCCCGGACGGGGGAACCGGCGGCGGGGATGGGAATCCGGAGGAGGTCGAGCTCGGCCGTGCCCCTTCCCGCGAGGGAACCGCCGGAACGCGACCACCGGATGTCGGCCTCCCGGACGGCGAAGCCGACGTCCTGCCCGAGCGGCAGGACGGAGGAGAGCTCCTCGGACCGGATGTCCGTCAGGCGCAGCCGCACCCGGGAGGGATTCCAGGCGGCCGGGGAGGTCCGGAGGTCGAAGGCGGAGCTTCCCTTCGTCACCCGGACGTGGCCCGGCAGCCATGTCAGGAGCCCGGTCGGCTCCCACCCGATCCGGAAGGAGTCGAGGGGCACGAGGGGCCCGCCGGCCGTGCCGAGAAGGGGGTGCGATATGGTCATCGAGAACGGAAGCGCGATCCGGGCCGTTCCTCCCTCGAGCGCGATCCCCCGGTTCCGAAGAGCGGTGCGCAGCGGGGACAGGACGATGTCGGGCGACAGGGTCGCGGCGAACGTGGCCAGGAAGATCAGGAGGAACAGGAGGAGGCCCAGGGCCGGCAGGAGCCGCCGGCCCCGGAAAGATCCCTTAACCTTCAAGGCCCTCTCGCCGCGCCGCCCCGGGTGGCCGGACGTACCGGCGCCTGGCGCAAAGGACGACCGCGGGGAGGAGGAGCATCAGCGCCCGCACGGCCGACGCACCGGGGACTCCGGAATGGCCCGCGGCGACCGAGCAACCTTTCTCCTGGGAAGAGATCCACGCGGCCACGGTCGGGACGGTCGTCACGTCGAGGTTCCGGTTCCCCGTCCCCACGCTCCCGGACCAGAAAACGACGACCTTCGCGCCGGGGAACCCGAAGGCCGCCTTCGTGTAATCGTTGTCGATGCCCGAGGGCGGCTCCGTCGTGGAGAACTGCGTCGGGAACGTCACAAAATCGGCGGAGGCGACCGCCGTGTTGAGCTTGATCGAGAAGAACGTGGCGCCCGAGGTTCCGTATCCGGTCAGGAAAATCCGTCCCGAGAGGGATTCGTAGAACGCCTCGGGGCGGAACAGCGAGAAGTTGTCCGGCAGGATCACTTCGCCCGGCGGGACGAGAAGGACCTGGTTGTAGACGCTGACGTTGTCCCAGAGAGGCCCCCCGTTCTGGCGGGCGTTGTCCGGGTTGATCTGCACGTATCCGAGATTTCCGCTGACCTCGTCGGCCGCCAGGACCGTGATCAGACTGTGGTTGAACACGAGGGCCGCCGGGAAGGACCATCGCATCTGCGCCCGCGTCATGACCGCCGTCGGCGCGATGACCATGTTGTCGATCCCGTTCGTCTCCTTGATCATCGCGTAATAGACGGGTCCCTCGTTCGTTCCCGAGTTGTCGGTCGCGGCCCAGGCGATGTGCTCGCGGTTCAGGTCGTCCAGCGCGAGGCTCGGGATCGGCCGGAAGCCGAGGCTCAAGGGGTACGAGGCGGTGACGGCGACCGGCGTCGTCGCGGTGGCGTTGTCGAGGCCGACGCGCGCGAAGAAAAGCTGGAACGGTTCGCTTGCCCCGATCGCGCTCCGGTTGCCGTAGACGATCCGCGCCGTGTTGTCGGTCGTGAGCAGCGCGAAGGAAATGTCCTCGACGTCCCCGGCCGTGACGCCGTTGATCTCATTCACCGAGATCGAAACGACGGCGTTGTTGGCAACCGTCACGCGGGCGATGAACGGCCTGTACGCCGTGTCGGATGTGGAGGTCGGCTTCGCCTGGAACAGGATCACCAGTGTTGTCTCGGACGACGTCGCTGAGCGGACCGCGATCTTCGGGTGGCGGGCGTCGGCATAAACGGGCGCGGCGTTGTCGATCAACGTCGCCGGCGTGAGGATCACGGTGTTGTCGCGGACGAGGTTGACGTTCGTGAAGTCGGCGGAGCCGTTGATCGCGGCGTAATAGACCTTGTAGGCCCCGGTCCCCGTGTTGTCGCCGATGAACGCGACGTGGGTGACCGCGCCGTACTGCGCCGCCGACGGCTGGTCGAACAGCCCGGTGTTGTTGTCGTTGACGGGGAACGTCTTCTCCGCGGACGCCGTGCCGCAGGCGACGGCGGCGAGAACCGCCGCGAGGAAGATGATTCGGATGCCGCGCGTCATACGCTCCCCCGGGAAACCGTTTTCAAGCCGTTCATTCTAACCGCCGGAAGCGCCATTGTATATCATTTCCCGACCGCGCACCGATGGCGTCGACGGTCCGGATCGTCCCCCCCACGTTGCCGGAGGAGCGGATGTGATAAGCGGTCCCGCGGACATCGATCAGGTCCCGGAACCGGGTCTTCCGGTAGAGGTCGCGCAGAAAGGGACTCACCTTCTCGATGTCCTCGATCTTCTGGAAGGGGGCGGTCTTCCGGTATTCGATGATCTCGTTCGCCGTCGCCTCGTCGATGACGCCGGTCCCCGTGTTGTCGCCGATGAACGCGACGTGGGTGACCGCGCCGTACTGCGCCGCCGACGGCTGGTCGAACAGCCCGGTGTTGTTGTCGTTGACGGGGAACGTCTTCTCCGCGGACGCCGTGC
>JAMDBZ010000067.1 GCA_023488945.1 Deltaproteobacteria bacterium | reverse complement strand
GGCCGTTCCCCGCCAAAAGATCCTGCGTGAACCGGGTGAAGACCGGGTCGTCGTCGACAACCAGCACGAGATTAGAAGTCATGGGATCCCTCCCGAGTCCCGGGAGATTACCGCAAACGATATGCCCGGCATGCAATAAACGGCAATTATTGTCCACTCATTGAGATATCGCTCCATGAATCAAGGAGTTAAACTGTGTAGTAATTTCCCGTAGAACAGCGGGGTTGTGGCCCGCTTGCACCCAAGAGCTGCGCAAAACCGCTAATATTGGGATAAAATTTATCTTTATTGGACAAAAAATTATATAGAGAAACTACTTGCACAAGAGGGGCGGGGTTTTTCCTCCTTCTGCCCCATCGCCTCCCGGATTTTTTCCCCGAGGTCCCGGGCCGAGAACGGCTTCTGCAGGAAGGTGATCCCCTCTTCGAGTTTTTCCTGGCTCGTGATGACCTCGAGCGTGTATCCCGAGATGAACAGGATCGCGAGATCCGGCTTTCTCTTCCGGATCCGTTCGGCCAGCCCGCTGTCGCTCATCCCCGGCATGACGATGTCGGTGATCAGCAGGTCGAAGGTCGATTTCGGGACAGGGAACCTTCGGTTATCCCCTGCGTTTCTTATCGCTCCCCGGGTGGTGAATCTTGAACGAAATCCTGCGGGATGGACTACACTTTCCCGTGGGAGGTCGTCTCCTTGGCCGGAGCCGGACATTTCATCGCCCCGGAACGGGTGTCGCTGCGGGTGGTCCGCACGCTGCGCGCCCGGCGCCCGCTGTGGCGTTTCCTGTCACGCTTCGCGCGGGAGACCGCCTCCCGGGGAGGGACGGCGTGGCTCGTCGGAGGAATCGTGCGCGATCTCGTGGACGGAAAACCGGGGAACGACGTCGACCTGATGGTCACCGGGCTCGGTTTCGAGGATCTCGGCCGGACCCTGCGCGCTCTCCCCGCATCCCGGCTCGGAATCCGGCGGATCGTCGCCGTGGGGAAGCACTTCCCGGTCTATAAGGTGAAGGCGGCCTGGGCCGCGGAAGATGTCGATGTGGCGCCGGCGCGGAGCGGAACGGAAACCGGCGGCGGGCCAGCCCCGCCGGAGATCTCCGGCGACGCCCATTGGGCCGCGGCCCGCGCGGATGCCGGACGGCGGGACCTGACGATCAACGCCCTCATGGTCCGGCTGTGGCCGGTCAAGGGTCGGCTTGCCGCGGAGGTGGTCGACTTCTTCGGCGGCCTCGACGACCTGCGACGGCGGATCCGGGGCGTCGCCGATCCCGAAGCGCGCCTGAGGGAAGACCCCTTGCGGATCCTGCGCGCCATCCGGCAGAAGAACGAGCGGACCGGCTACGCGTTCGATCCGCGGACATGGTCCGCGATCCGCCGGATTGCGCCCGAGCGGCTCGCCGCCGTGCCGGGGGACCGGGTCGCGACCGAGCTGGTACGGGCGCTCGCAATCAACCCCGCAGGAGCGCTCGACGACCTGGCGCGGGCCGGGATCCTCGCCTTGCTGATCCCGGAGTGGAGAAAGCTTCCACCGGGTGCGGTCGCCCGGACGAAGCGGCGTATCGCGCTCCTGCGGCGGTCGATCGATGCGCCGCCCGAGGCCGCGCTCCTGTTCGCCGCTCTGCTGGCGGATCTTGCGGAGGCCGAGTGCCGAAATCGATTGCGCGCGCGGAAGGAGGCGCCGCCTCTCCCCGGCGCCGCCGGCCATGGAAGCAGGCGGACGGACCGCGACGGCTTCGCGCGTCTCCCGGGGACCGAGGCGGTCGCGAGGCGGCTGCGGCTCCCGCAACTGCGACGGATCGTCTGGTTGCTGGAAGACCTGGTGCGGCTGGGAAACATCCGGCTGATGGCGAACCCGAACGCGCGGATCGAGGCGATCTTCGGACGGTGGAAGAAACGGGAGGAGCTGCTTGCGCTCTACGGGGCGGCGCAGCGGGCCGCCGGACGGCGGGTCCGCGACTTTCGCGTCGTGCTGCGCCGCGCCGCCCGCCGCCCGCCGCTCATCTCGGGGAGCGATCTCCTGTCAGCGGGGGTGCCGGAAGGGGCGGCGATCAAGTCGATGCTCGAATCGGTGCGGGAGGCGACGATCACAGGCCGCGTAAGAAGCAAGATCGGCGCAATCACCCTGGCAAGGTCACTTCTCTCCCGCCAAAGAAAGAGCCGCTGAAATAATGTCTCTGTCAATCCGGAAGCCCGCCCGGACCAGTTGATTCAGAACCGGCGCGGCCTCCGATATCAAACCCTCCTTCTTTGCCAACACAATCAGGGCGACCGTCCCGCGCACACGAATCCCCAGCGACAGTGCGCATCGCCTCGCCGCCCGGTCATCGAGAATGGCTTCGCAGCCCGGATGCGAGTATGCGTAAGCGATGACCTCGCTCTCGCCCAGTCCAAGATCCCACGCCGCGACAAGGGGAGGAACCTGTACCGGCCCTCTCAAAAAGCGGGCTCCGGCTCCACGGATCCATTTTCGGGCGGGATCGTTCCGGGCACCTTGTCCGATCTCATACGCGACGCCCCGGGGGATGACGAGGGCATCGCAGAGTTCGTGAAGAAGAGATGTTCTGGAAATTCTTGCGAGGGAGATTATGGGAGAGGCGTTGACGACCCAACGCCGCTTCACGCGAGTTCCCGCTCCAACTCGCCCGGGGTGACCTGGTAGGGCGACACTTTGAAACGCCCGAGAGCTTCCAGAAATTCCTGCCGGCTGACCCCCGCGAGTTCCGCGCCCTTGGACTGTGAGACCTTTCCTATCTCATACCACTTGACCGCTGCGGCAAGTCTCATCTCGCGGATAAACAACTCGGGTGTGCTCTTGAATGTGGAGAACGCCGTTTCGGGCAGATCCACCGTCAATCGGACGGGCATACGCTCTCCTCTCACTTGGATCGGGCGGGTCGACGCCCACCTGTTTCCATATTATGGGACACGGCGGGCAATTACAACGGATACCGCGCGGTTACCCGTACCGGCGCGCCACGCCTTCGACGGACGAACGGCGGCGCGATGCATTCCCCAAACCCGAACCGTTGTAGGCTCTCACGATAATCCGTGATTCACCGCCCCTGACATTTCGGTTTGGTCCCGCGAGGAATCGGTTGAGGCGGGGCGTCTACCGTCGGGACGAGGATGGCTCGGATCCGAAGAGGTCGAGCAGAAGCGCGAGGAGGATGCCCAGGAGGCAGACGACGAGGAGGAGGTCGTGGATCGCTTCCGGCGACGCAACCGGCGCAGGAAGATTGTCGAGATCCACGAATCCGGACAGCAGCGGGCCGGCGCGAAGCGGCAGGTCTGCCAGCGCCATCATGACCATGGCCGGCCTTTACCTCCCCCGGGGACCGATGAATCCGAACCCGCCGAACCTGTCCCGGCCGCCGCGGTCGAATCCGCGGAACCCGTCGCCGCCGCGGTTCATGTTGAACCCGCCGCGCATTCCGCCGCCGCCGCCGTCGCCGCCCCGGATGCCTTCCCTTTGCTGGACGAAGGGCCGGGAACCGCCGCGACCGCCCCCGCCGTCAAAGCGCGGGGCGGCCACGGAAGGCGGCGCCGCGGGCCGCCCGACCGCCTCCGGCGCGCGGCTCTGGAACGCGCCGCGGCCACCTCCGCCGTCGAAGACCCGGGGAGCGGGCGCCGGACGGAACGGTACGGCACGTCCGGCGTCGCCGTAATCCCTCGGCCGGTCAATGACCCGCCGCTCCGGGCGGATCGTCCCGCGACGCTCGCGCGCCGCCGCCGGGGCGGTTCCCTGTCTGCCCGGAACGACACGGGCCGGTGGAACGGCCGGCCGGCCCGACTCGAGCGGACTGTGCCTCTCCAGCCGGTTCCGGCGCTGCGTCGGACCGCGGTCGTAGCGGTCCCAGCGGCCCGGCCGGTCGTCGGATGAAGGCGGCTGCCGGTCGATCCGCTCGGGGCGGTCCGACGAACTTCCCTGCCGCTCGACTCGCTCGGAACGATCGGGCGACGGCCCCTGCCGCTCGACCCGTTCCGGGCGATCGGACGACGGCCCTTGGCGCTCGACCCGCCCGGGTCGGTCGAAAGGCGGCGCCTGGCGCTCGATTCTGCCCTGCCCTTGCGGTGCGTTGCGCTCCGCCGGCCGTGCCTCGCGGCCGGAAGTTCCGCGTTCCATCGGACGCGCCCTGATCTCGTCGCGCCGCAAACCGCTCTCGGGCCTGCGGCCGGGCGGCTGAATGCGCGCCTGCCCTTCCGTCCTCACCACGACGCTTCGGCCGCGGCGCACCTCACGCCAGTCGCGCCAAACCGTTCCGCTTTTCCCTTCCACTCTCGCCAGGACCGCCCCGCGGGCAAGCGGCCGGTCCCAGGTCGTCAGCCGGTTGTCGACGCGCCTGAAGGACGGGCGGACGAACCGCTCGCCGGGCCGCAACGGGACCCACCGGACCCTCCTCCCCTCGGGGACGAACCGGACGGTCGCCGGGAAGAAGGTGGCCCGGGTAAAGAAGAAGGGCCGCCCGACGAATACGTTGACGGAGACGAACGAATTGAAGGGGCACCAGACCCAGCCGAAGAACGGGTCCGAGTACCACCATCCGTAGTGATAAGGCCACCAGCCCCACGGCTCATAGGAAACCCAGGTCCAGCCGAAGGGGGAGATCCAGGTCCAGGTTCCGTAGTAATAGGGCGACCAGCCCGACACAACGCGGGGACGCCAGACGACGCCGTACGTCGGGATGGTGATCCACTCGCCGTAATCATTAAGCTCGTAGATGACCGTCGGAGGGACACCGGACCGTCGCTCGTGATCCGTCAACGGGGGGGGCGGGGCGTATTGTTCGGCTCCCCCGGCATAGGGGCCGATCCGGACATCCTCGCCGACCGTCGCCTCTTCCCCTTCACGGACGGTGAAGTCGCCCCGCGCAACGGTGACCGTCCCTTCGCCGCGCCGCACGACGAGACGCGTGTCCCCTCCTCCGACGACCGTCAACCAGTACTTCCCGGGAACGGGAAACTTGACGAAGCCGCCACCCGGGAGCGCAACGCGGACCGGCGCGAATTCCGCATCGGAGAGGTCGAACCGGATCTCGCCGGACTTGAGCCGGAACGAGGACCGCTCGTCGGTCAGGTCCCGGATGTCGATCTCGCTCCCGCCGGTGAGGAGCATGTATTGCCCGTTGTGGAACTCGAGCTCGGACTCCGACCCTTCGGGGATGTTGATCCGGGTCCTCGGGGCGATCGGCGTGTTGGTCTGGAACTCCTGCCAATCGCCGGAGTCGGGGGGCAGGACCCAGGCCGATCCCTTGTCGACGATGAGGCGCGCCACCGAGGAGGCGGGGTACCCCTCATCGCGGGCGTCCCGGCCTTCGGCATGAACGGGCCATCCCGACGACAGGACGAGCATGGCGGCGGACAGCAACAGAAGCCGGTTCTGCAATCTCATTTCATGGCTCCTTTCCGTTCGGAATGCAGGTCGCCATCCTTTAGACGCGCCGGGATAAGGCATTCATTCAATCTGCATACCCCCACAAGACCTTCGCCCTATACCTATTTTAAACCCTTTCCGGACGGCAAAGTTCCGGCCGTGACCGTACGCCGGCCCCCGGGCGGCTGATATACTGGAGCCCTTCGATCGCGCCGGGGGACGATGCGTGTACAGGCTGGACGAGAGGAATCGAGCCATCGGGGAGATGTTCTCCTCGATCGCCCCGCGTTACGACTTCCTGAACCGGCTCCTCTCCCTGCGGAGGGACCGGTACTGGAGGCGCGCCGCCGTCGCCGAGATGGTCCCGGCGGCCGGCGGCCGCCACCTCGACGTGGCGACGGGAACCGCCGACGTCGCGCTGGAGATCTTTCGGCAGAAGGGGGACGGCGCCCGCGTGGTCGGGTCCGACATCTCGATCGAGATGATGCGGATCGGGTGGGAGAAGGCGGTCCGTGCCGGGCGCGGCGGGAGAATGGCGTTTGTGAAGGCACCGGGCGAGGCGCTCCCCTTTCGGGACGGCGCGTTCGATTCGGCGTCGATCGCTTTCGGGATCCGCAACGTCGTCGACCGGCAGGCCGGGCTGTCCGAGATGTGCCGCGTGGTCCGGCCCGGGGGGCGCGTGGCGGTCCTCGAGTTCTCGCGGCCGCGGTCGCCCTTCTTCGGCACGGCCTACCGCCTCTACTTCACGAGGGTGCTGCCGCGGCTGGGCGGACTCTTCTCGCGGCGCAGCGCCTACGCCTATCTCCCCCGGTCGGTGGAGGCTTTCCCGCCGCCGCCGGAATTCGCCGCGATGATGCGGGCGGCCGGATGCTCCGAGGTCCGCTTCCGGCCGCTCACCTTCGGGATCGTCACGCTCTACGTGGGGACCCGCTGAACGGGCCGGGCGCGACGGTCCCCCGGTGCATCAGATCGTCGCCGCCATCTCGTTCTCGAACCATCCCTCGAACAGGGCCGTCGTGAGGTACCGCTCCCCGGCGTCGGGCAGGATGGTCACGATCGTCTTGCCGGCGAACTCGGGGAGCTTCGCGAGCCGGACGGCCACGGCCGCCGCGGCGCCGCAGGAAATCCCGGAGAGGATCCCCTCCTCCCGCGCCAGCCGCCGGGCGAAGGAGATCGATTCGTCGTTCGTCACCGTCTCGACCCGGTCGACGAGCGACAGGTCGAGGACGTCGGGGATGAACCCGGCGCCGATCCCCTGGATCTTGTGGGGCCCTGGCTTGAGCGGCTCTCCGCGCAGCTTCTGCGTGATCACGGGGCTGTGGATCGGCTCGACGGCGACCGAGAGGATCTTTTTCCCCTTCGTGTTCTTGATATAGCGGGAGACCCCCGTGATCGTCCCGCCGGTCCCGATGCCCGAGACGAGGACGTCGATCGCGCCGTTCGTGTCCTCCCAGATCTCGGGACCGGTCGTGTCTTCGTGGATCTTCGGGTTGGCCGGGTTCTTGAACTGTTGCGGCATGTAATGGCGGGCGGGATCGGACGCGACGATCTCCTCGGCCTTCTCGATCGCCCCCTTCATCCCCTTGGCGCCCTCGGTGAGCACCAGCTTCGAGCCGAACGCCTTGAGGACCATCCTCCGCTCGATGCTCATCGTCTCGGGCATCGTGAGGATCAGGTCGTATCCGCGCGCGGCGGCGACGTAGGCGAGCGCGATTCCCGTGTTTCCCGAGGTGGGCTCGACGATCGTCTTGCCGGGGCCGAGCAACCCTTTCTGCTCCGCGTCCCACACCATCGAGGCGCCGATCCGGCACTTGACGGAATAAGCGGGGTTGCGTCCCTCCACCTTCCCGAGGACGGTTGCGGGCGCGCCGTCGACGATCCGGTTGAGCTTGACGAGCGGCGTGCGGCCGATCGAAAGAGAGTTATCGTGGTACCAGGTCCCCATACCAGCCTCCCTATTTAGTCTATGGCTTATATAGTATTTATCTGTTTGCCCGTTGTCAATCGATTATTCCCGAAAAGCGGCAGTTCGGCATATGGTGTCGGCGAGCGACGCCGCCTCGTCACGCGGCATGGATGATCCGGGCGGCCGACAGGACGGCTTCGCGCCGGGCCCGGTTGCCGCTCCGCTCGACAGCTTTCCGGGTGACAAGATCGACCTTGCGCCCGAGAATCCCCTCCAACTCCTGCTCCATCCGCACGTGGTCGAGAAAACACCACTCCGCATCCGGCGCAAACGAGACAAGGACGTCGATATCGCTGTCGGCCCGGAAGTCCTCGCGCACAACCGAACCGAACAGCGCCATCTCCGAGATCTTCCACCACCGGCAGGACGCGGCGATCTCGGATTTCGGCGAATTATCGATCGCCTTCGACACCTGGCCCTCCTCGACGGAATGATAATTCATTATCATCCGCGATAGAAGGCCGCGGATCGGCTATGCCTTCAGGTTCGGCACGTCTTCCCGGCCCGACCGGGCGAGGAGAAATTCGATGAGGGACGAGCACAGGACGACGAGGAGCTTCGCCTCCGCGAAATCGACAGGGGCGGGCGTTGCCCCGGGCAGGCCGCTTGCGGCATGCGCGCGGCGCAGGAGCGCCTCGACCCCGGCCGAAAGCTCCGCGCCGATCGCGAGCCGCTCCGCGACCGGTTGGACCGTTCCCACGGCAATCGGTCCCGTCGCGCCGCTCAACGTCCGCACCACGGCGGCCACCGCCAGGACCGCCTCCCGGACGGCATCGGCCGCCGCCGGCTCCGGCCGGCGCGACAGGAACGCGATCGCGTTGGCCTGGTGCCGGGCGGCGGCTTCCATCCCGAACAGGGAGAGCGACTCCTCCGCCCCGGCCACCGCGTCAAAGCCGGCCGAGTCGGCCAGCGGGACGAACCGGTCGCGCAGAAGCCGCACCGGGGCCAGCTCCTCGTCGAGGACCCGGTTGACGTTGTGCCGGATGAGCTTCCGGTCGGCCTCCTTGAGGCCCGCGCGATCATCGGAGAGCAGGAACTCGTAGAGGTCGTAGACGCGGTGATCGGGCAGCGCGTAGAAACAATCGCGGAAATCCCTCCGCGACGCCTCGTTGTCGGACAGCGGGAGCTCGTCGATCGGCGACTTGAAGAAGCAAAGGCAGGAGCCGCGCAGGATCGCCGTCCACGCCGTCCTCGAATGGTCGGTCGAGGAGACGATCCGGAACAGCAGGTTCCAGAGCGAGTGGCGCAGCGCCGTGCCGGCCGGCGGCGGGTCCTCCGACATGGGCGCCCTGTGCAGTACCATTGCCGGACAGGATATCACCGGCGGCGGGACGCTCGACGCCGAAAATACCGTTCCCCGGGACAGCGCCCGGCCACCCCGGCGCTATTTCGCTTTTTTCAGGATCCTTCCGCCGAGGGGGGAGGCCGGTCCCGGGTTCGACACGCGCCACGAGAGCGCGCTCGACAGCCCGGACTGGGCTCCCGTGTCGAGAGTCGCCCTCGTCGTAAGGTAGACCCGCTGGTGACTCACCATTCCCTGCGCGGCCGGGTCGAACTCGATGGACGTGCCGGGAGTCAGCGAGACGAGCGGCTGCAGCGAGGCGGGCGACAGGCTCGAGTCCACGGTCCAATAGGCGGTGTACCGGACGCTGGCCCCGGCGTCGAGGAGCGAACCGTCCGCGTATGTCACGACGGGATCCCAGGAGAGCCGCCACGTCGCCGTGGGCGCCGACTGGACCGGGCCGGTTATGTCGATGTTCCCCGGCGGGGCGGGCAGCCGTGACGGTATGTCGACGATGCTCACGGACTTCGTCGCGGTCTTCGTCACCCCGCCGCTCGTGTAGGACGCCGTCACCGTCACCGTCTGCGTCGCGCTCACCGTCCCCGCCGTCAGCACCCCGGAGGCGTCGATCGTCGCGTAGGCCGGCGAGACGCTCCAGGTCGGCGCAACCGTCGTCGTCGTGTTGTCGCTCCAGGTTGCCGTCGCCGCGTACGTCCCCGTGCTCCCTTCGTTGACCGAGGAGGGGCCGCTGATCGACAAGGAGGAAAGAGTCGGAGGACCGCCGGAGAGCGGCACCACCCACGCATACGCCGGGGCGAGCGCCGACTCCTCGCCGGTGCTCAGGACTGTCTTGATCGTGAAATAGACGGTCTGCCCGCGCGGCATCCCCTGGACGTCGGGGTCGAATGTCGCGGAGGTCTGTGTCACGGAAGAGGCGATCGTTCGAAGCGACGCCAAAGCCAGCCCGGCGTCCGTGGTCCAGTACACGGTGTAGGTCACCGTCTTCCCCGCTTCGATCGGGGTGTTGTCCGTGTACGTGGTGACCGGGTCCCACGACGCGGTGCGGGTCTCCCCCAGCGCGGTCCCGGTTGCCGCCAGAAGGAGCCCGATGACAACGAGGCCAAGCGCGGACTTGCGCAACATCGCGGAGCCCGACATCTACATGCGGTCCCAGGCGACCGGGGTCATGAACGCCGACTTCTGTCCGTCGATCCCGACGGCCTTCATGGAAACGTACAGCCGAGCCCCTTGGGGAATCTGCGGGATGAGGTCCAGGTCGAACTCCGTGACCAGCGACCTCACGACGGATTGATTGTCCGCCGAAGGAACATCCGACACGGCGGCCACCTGGACGACCGGCAGGTCGTTGTCGGTGAAGTTGCCGTCCTGACGAAGGTAGAGTTCGTAATAGTCGAGATCGGCGTACGGATCCATGGAAGTATTGTCGTTGTATGTCGCGGGAGGGTCCCAGGCCAGCACGGACGCGGATTCCGGCGGCGCCGACGCGCCGCCCTGGGGCGTGTCCCCCCCGCCGCAACCGGCGAAAAGCGCGGCCGCGGCGACAATGCTCATCAGGAGTCTGGAAGTCGTCTCGAGATTCATTGCGCTCGCTCCCGGTCCCCGGGTGGCTGGCTGGAATGCGGACCGTCGAGCATGGCGACTTCAATCTGCGTGCCTGAACGGATTCCGTGGGAACCGTGAACGTATTCGCCTGATAACACAGGTGGTCATTGCGGGCATCGATCCGATGGCGGGGCGAGAAAGGGAGGAGCGACTCCAACGCGATTTCAGGATCGCAAATGATATTTCAAAAACGTGCACCGATCCGGCGGGGCCATGCAGGGCCCATGGCCGCAGTGCCGTGGAGGGTCCGAGGCACTCAATTAACCCGCATTTCTCACCGGGGTTCGTCGCGAGACGGTGGAGACGGGCGTTACCCCTCCCAGTGGCCGGGGATCCAGACCTGGACTTCATTGGCCACGTAATGCCCGGAGATCCAGACCCGGCCGCCGCCGTAATCGTCGTCATCCTCATCCTCGTACCGGCCGTATTCCCAGTGCCCCGGGACCCAGTGCCGCTGGAACCGCGTCACGTAATGGCCAGGGACCCAGACCTGCTCCGGGGGGGCGTAATAGACCCTCGGAGGAGGCGCGTAGACCGGGGCCGGGTACGCGAGCGCGTTCCCCAGGATGCTGAGCCCGATGATCCCGGTCAGGATCTTTCCGGCCGTCGCCCATTCCCGGTCACCGGCGTAGGCTCCGGCGGGCGCCAACGTGGCCAGGAGGCCGGCCACCACGATGATCGCCATGATTTTCTTCATCTTTCTCTCCTCCTTCCGGGGCTTTCGGTCCGCCTGTTGAATTAAACCCCGGCCCCGCGGGCTCGGTTTCCTCGTCTTGTCCATGATACGGCGTCCACCGCGATTTTATTCGGACGCCGGGTCGCCGTTGTGCGGCTTCAGCGTCATGCGTCGGGCAGTTCCCACCGCATGTCCGCTGCAAGCCGCGGTGTGAATTCGACGGCTTGCGTCAGGCAAGGACGAGCGCAAGTCCGCCGCAACGCGCTGACCAGTTCAGCGTCATGCGCCAGGTGAACGGCAGCGCAGGCGGGGGCGCGGCTACTCGGCGGAGATCAGGAGGATGAGGGTCCCGTTCTGGTAGCGGGGTCCGCCGACGAGGACCATCCCGCCGCGGGACATTCCCACGGTCGTCGTGACGAGGTTCCGGCTTCCTTCCATGATCTGGATGGCGAGCCGGGCCTTGTTCCGCGCCGCCGTGATCGGCGTGACGCGGATCGACCGTCCCCCCGGCAGCCCGAAATCGCCCGTCTGCCCGAGGCCCAGCGGCCGGCGCAGCCGGTCGAGCATCTTGTAGGACGAATAGTTGAACATCGAGCCGAGCTTCGCCCGAAGCGTCGCGAGGGAGGGATCGACCGAAGATCCCTCGTTGGAGGCGAGCACGACGCCGATGTCGACCGCGACGCCGTCCGCGGCGCGGGAGGTGCCGGGGCAGGCGGTCCAGAGGAGGACGGCCAGCGCGAGGACGGCCGGGGCGAACACCCACCCGGCGATCTTACGTCTTGCCATCTTCGATGATCCAGATCACGGGGGGGAGATCGTCCCCCTTTTCGACGAGCGCAACCGTGGCGGTATCGGATTCGAGCGTTTCCACCGAAACTTCGAAGTTCCTCGGGTGAAAAGGCGCCCTGTTCACATCGGAAGGATAGAACAGAAGCGTCAGGACCGCAAGAACGACCGCCGCCGGGAGCCAGAACCACCGCCGCAGCCAATCCGGCGCCCCGGCCGTCCGTTCCCGCTCCCTGATCCGGGCCTGCACCCGCGTCCACAGCGCGTCGAACTGCGGCGCCTTCTCTTCCTCCCGCGCCGCCGTCCAGAGCCTGAGCATCTCCCCGACCCGGCGGAGTTTCTCTTCCTCGGCCGCGCAGGACACGCACCCGGCCAGGTGGGCCGCGAGCGCCGAAGCCCGGGACGGCGGGAGCCGCCCGTCGATCGCCTCTTCCAGGATCGCCCGTGCCTCTTTGCAGTCCATCGTCCTATCCTTCCCGAAACCCTTTGAGCGCCCCTTTGAGCTTCGCCCTTGCGTAGTGAAGGCGCGACATCACGGTCCCCAAGGTGCAGCCGAGGACCTCCGCGATCTCCTCGTACGCCAGCCCCTCCACCTCCCGGAGGAGGATCACCGCCCGGTGGTATTCCGGGAGCGCCGCGATGGCCCGCTTGAGCCCCTCCGCGAGCTCCCGGTTCCCGACGAGATCCTCCGGCGTCCTCGGGTAAACGGCCGCCTCGGGCGGAGAGTCTTCCTCGGTGAGCCATTTCTCGTCGAGGGAGACCGTCTGGGAACGGGACGACTTCCTCCACCGGTCGATCGCCTGGTTCACCAGGAGCCGGTAGAACCAGGTGTAGAAGTTCGACCCGAACCGGAACTCCTTCAACTTGTAGAACAGCTTGACGAACGCCTCCTGGACCACGTCCATCGCGTCGTCGGGATCGCCCACGATCCCCACCGCCACCGCGAAGGCGCGACGCTTGTACCGTTCCATCAGCGCCCGGAATGCCTCCTCGTCGCCCTCCTGCGCGGCCCGGATCAGCTCCTCGTCCGGGGGAACCTTGTCGTTCGTCCCGATCATATGACGGTCGCGGCCCCCGCTCTATTCACCGGAAACGGCCCCATTCAATGGATTTCACCCCAGTTTTTCCCGATGCTCACGGTCACGGTGAGGGGAATGGAGAGTTCCGCCACCCCCTCCATCGCGTCCTTGATGAGGCGGGCGGCCTCGTCGCCTTCCGCCTCGGGCGTCTCCGCGATCAGCTCGTCGTGAACCTGGAGGATCAGCCGGGCCCCCATCTTCCGCGCGCGGAATTCCCGGTCGGCGCGGATCATCGCCAGCTTGATGAGGTCGGCCGCGCTCCCCTGGATCGGGGCGTTGACCGCCATCCGCTCGGCCGCTTCCCGCACGACCCGATTCCGGGAGTTGATGTCGCGCAGGGTGCGGCGCCGGCCCATGATCGTCTGGACGTAACCGTCCTTCCGGGCCGCCGCGACCACTCCGTCGATGTAGGCCCGCACGCCGGGGTAACGCTCGAAATATTGTTCGATATACCGCTTCGCCTCCTTGCCGCCGATCCCGAGCTCCCGGGAGAGACCGAACGGGCTCATCCCGTAGAGGATCCCGAAGTTGATCACCTTCGCTTTCCGGCGGTGTTCCGGGGTGACCTCGCCAGGGGAGATCCCGAAGATCCGGCAGGCGGTGGCGGCGTGGATGTCCTCGCCGGCCCGGAACGTCCGGATGAGTTCTTCCGAGCCGGACAAATGAGCCAGCAGCCGCAGTTCCACCTGGGAGTAGTCGGCGCCCACGAAGACGCACCCGTTTCCCGCCACGAAGCCGGCGCGGATCCGCCGCCCCAGGTCGCTCCGGATCGGGATGTTCTGGAGGTTCGGGTCCGAGGAGGAGAGCCGGCCGGTCGCGGTTTGGGTCTGGTGGAAGGTCGTGTGGATCCGTCCGTCTTCGGCGGAGGCGAGGTCCGGGAGGACGTCGACGTAGGTCGACTTGATCTTGGCGAGCGTTCGGTATTCCAGGACGAGTCCCGGGATCGGGTGGAGCCCCTTGATCTGTTCCAGGACGTCCACGTCGGTCGAGAAGCCGGTCTTGGTCCGCCGGACCGTCGGGAGCCCGAGTTTCTCGAACAAAAGAAACGCGAGCTGCTTCGGCGAATTGATGTTGAGCTCCGTCCCGGCCAGTTCGCACACCTTCCGCTCGATCTCCCGGGTCCCCGCCGCGAGTTCCCCCGACAGCGCCCGGAAGACCGGCGGGTCGATCCGGATCCCCTTCTCCTCCATCCCGAGCAGCACCGGGAGGAGCGGCATGTCGACCTCGCGGAAGACCTTCGTGAGACCGGCGTCCTCGAGTTTTTCCGCGAGCGTCCTCCCGAGCGCAAGCAGGTCGCCCGCCCCGCGGGCCGCCTCGTCTTTCGGCCCGCCGCCCGCCGGTCCTTCCGCCGCTCCGCGCAGGAACCGCTCGCGGAGCGTCCGCAGCCCGGGCGTCCCCTCGTCGGGAGCCAGCAGATAGGCCGCGACCTGGAGGTCGAACAGGGACACGTCGTACCGGGAGTCCACCGCCTCCGTGCGCCGCAGGAACGCCTTCCCGTCGAAGACGCAAAGCGCGATCCCCATCCGCGCGATCGCCGATGCGGCGGCGCCCGCCTCGGCGGCCGGGAAGACCGCGATTTTCCCCTCTTCCGCCGCCAGTCCGGCGAAGGGAGTCGCTTCCCCTTCCGGGAGGGCGATCGCGACGCGGGCCGGCGGGACCCCGACGAGGAACCGCCCGATCTCCTTCGCGCCGGAAAGCTCCATCCAGGCGGGGGACTTCGGTGGAGCGGCCGGGGCCTGCGGGAGCCGGGGCTCGGCGGCAAGGTCCAGCTCGTCGAGGAGCTTCCGGAACCCCAGCTCGCGGAACAGCGCCGCGACCCGGTCCTTCGCCATCGCCTTCGGCCGCAGCGACTCGAGCGTCGCATCGAGGGGAACGCTCCGGTCGATCCGCACCAGGTCGCGGCACAGCCGCGCCTGGTCGACGTTCTTCTCGATCTTCTCCCGCTTCGCCCCCTTGAGCCGGTCCGTGCCGGCCAGCACGCCCTCCAGCGATCCGAACTCCCGGATCAGCTCGGCGGCCGTCTTCTCGCCGACCCCGGGAACGCCCGGGACGTTGTCGGAGGGGTCGCCTGCAAGCGCAAGGAGGTCGACGACCTGCCCGGGCCCGACGCCGAACGTCTCCCGGACCTCCTCCTCCCCCACCGAGCGTTCCCGGATCCCGTCCCGGATGCGAACCTTCGACGAGACAAGCTGGTAGAGGTCCTTGTCCGATGAGATGATCACGACCTCGCGCCCCTCTCCTTCCGCCATCCGCGCGAGCGTCCCGATGATGTCGTCCGCCTCGACGCCGGGGACTTCGAGCCGCGGGATCCCGAGCGCGTCGATCACCTCCTTGACGAGCGGGATCTGCGAGGCCAGCTCCTCCGGCTGCTTGAGCCGGTTCGCCTTGTAGGCGGGATACAGGGCGTGGCGCGGCGTCGGCTCCCGCGAGTCGAAGACCGCCGCGACCGCGCCGGGGTTCTCCTCGCGGAGGATCTTCAGGAGGACGCGGGCGAACCCGAAGACGACGTGGGTCGGCCGGCCGTCGGGCGCCGTGAGCCGGGGCAGCGCGAAAAAAGCGCGGTAGAGGAGATTATGCCCGTCGATCAGGTAGAGGGGCTTCATCAGGGGAGCGAAGATGCTCGACCACGAGCGTTTCCGCGAGCGTGTCGCCCGCCCGCTGGCCGTCGGGGTCGTAGAAGCCGAGGTACGTCTCGATGAGCAGGACGGCCAGGCCCACCGTGTAGGCGAGGAACGGCCCGACGGCCGGGACGAGATAGAGGAAGAACGGGACCGACACCGTGAGGTTCCGCAGGAGCGACGACTGGAAGTCCATCGCGTCCCCGTCGACCCGGACGACTTTCAGGCCTGTGAGCCATTTCCCGGCGCTGCGCCCCCCCGGGAATCCGTCGCACATCAGGACGTAGAAGAGGGCGGCGAAAACTCCCGCGGCGCCCGGGACCTGCCAAAGCGCCATCGCGATGATGAGATCCGCGGCCTTGCCGACCAGCCGCGCGAGGTAGCGCGCCCGGCGCGCCTCGCGGAAGAACTCCCGGCGCTCCTCCCAGCGGCTCGTCACCCCGCCGCTCTCCTCTTCGCCCCGGGGGCGGTGAAAAAGAGGAACGCCATCATCGGCCTCCGGCTCCCCGGTTGCGTCACGAAGTGGACCGAGTCGAACCGGTACCCCTTCGCGGCCCAGAGGTTCAGCGCCTCCTCGATCCGCGCGTCGATCACGTCGGTGATCTCGACGACCTTGTAGGGGGACGCGGCCCTGCCGGCGCCTTCCATCCCGTCAGCTCCCCAGGACCCGCGCCGCCTCTTTCGCGAAGTAGGTGAGGATCAGGTCGGCCCCCGCCCGCCTGATCCCGACGAGCGTCTCCATCATCACCCGCTCGCCGTCGATCCACCCCAGCTTCGCCGCCGCCTTGAGGATCGAGTACTCGCCGCTCACGTTGTACGCCGCCACGGGGAGGTCGAACTCCTGCCGCACCCGGTAGATGATGTCGAGGTACGCCAGCGCCGGCTTCACCATCACGATGTCGGCCCCTTCCTGGATGTCAAGCTGGACCTCGCGGATCGCCTCGAGGGCGTTGGCGGGGTCCATCTGGTAAGTCCGCCGGTCGCCGAACTTCGGCGCGCTCTCCGCGGCGTCGCGGAACGGGCCGTAGTAGCCGCTGGCGTACTTCGCGGCGTACGACATGATGGGGACCTGCGCGAAGCCGTTCCCGTCGAGCGCCTCGCGGATGGCCGCCACGCGGCCGTCCATCATGTCGGACGGGGCGACCATGTCCGCCCCCGCTTTCGCATGGGAGAGCGCGCTCGCAGCGAGGATCTCGAGCGTCGCGTCGTTGTCGACGTCGCCTTCCTTCGTCAGGATCCCGCAGTGGCCGTGGTCGGTGTACTCGCAGAAGCAGACGTCGGTGATGACCGCCATACCCGGGACGGCATCCTTCACGGCGCGGACCGCCGTCTGGATGATCCCCTTCTCGGAGCAGGCGTCCGAGCCCACCGGGTCCTTCTTCGCGGGGATGCCGAAGAGCAGGATCGCCGGGATCTCCAGCGAGGCGACCTCCCTGACCTCCTTGACGAGGTTTTCGACGGAGAGCTGGAAGACCCCCGGCATCGAGGGAATCTCCTTGCGGATCCCCTTCCCGGCGGCCGCGAACATCGGGTAAACGAGGTCGTCCACGGACAGGGTCGTCTCGCGGATCATCCGGCGGAACGCCTCGTTGCGGCGCAGCCGCCTCGGGCGGTATTCGGGAAAGTTCACGGCTCTCTCCTTGCGCGATGGTCAGGCGCGCCGGGCGACGGCCGCCCCGATCGCGTCGAGCATTCCTTCCAGCGTATATTTTTCGGGCATGATGTCCACCCGGAAATTCCGCTCCGTCACGGCGCGCGCCGTCACCTCGCCGATCACGGCGATCCGGCTCCGCGCGAGGACCGACCGGGCTGCTTTCTCCCCGAGCAGCAGGAAAAAGTTCCGGAACGCGGACGGGGAGGCGAAGGTCGCGACATCGGGCGGGTCGGCAACCAGGCCGGCCGCAGCCTTCTCGTCCTTTTCCGGCAAACCGCTCCGGTAGGCGACGACCGTGTCCACCGCCCCCCCGAGCCGCGCGATCTCCGCCGGCAGGACCTCGCGCCCCTCCTCGGCCCGGGGGAAGAGGAACCGCTTCCCCGCCACGCCGAACGCCTCGAGCGCCGCGAGGAGCCCCTCGGCGGTGTGCGTCTCCGCCTCCAGGTGGACGGGGAACCCGAACCGGCGCAGTTCCCGGCTCGTCCCCGGCCCCACACTCGCCACCAGCACCCCTTCCGGCGGCTTCCCGACGCCCCGCTGCGCGGCCCGCCCGCAGAAGAAGCGGGCGGCATTGGCGCTCGTGAACAGGATCGCGTCGAAGGAGCCGAATGCCCCGATCGCCGCGTCCAGCGGCCCCGGGTCCTCGGGCGGGACGAGCAGGACGGTCGGGAAAAGGACGGGAGTCCCGCCCCGGCCGCGGATCAGGGCGGCGAACTCCTCCGCCTGCTCCCCGCCGCGGGTGACGAGGATCCTTGCCCCCTTAAGGAACATCGACCCCCTGCGCCGGCCGCTGATAGACCTCGGAGAGGATCGCCGCAGCGCCCCGGCCGAGGAGATCCTCGGCGAGGGCGCGTCCCAGCGCATCCGGGCCCGAGACGGGGCCGCGCCGGCTCCCGCGGACGATCTCGGAGCCGTCCGGACGGCCGACCATCCCCTCCAGGGCGATCTCGTGCCCTTCCGTCCGCCCGTACGCGCCGATCGGGACCTGGCAGCCGCCCATAAGCCGCCGCAGGAACGCCCGCTCGGCCCGGACGGCAAGCGCGGTGTCTCGATCGTCGAGGAATGCGACCGCCCCGCGCGTGTCGTCGTCGTCGCTCCGGATCTCGATCCCCAGCGCGCCCTGGCCGATCGCGGGGAGGGATTTTTCCGGAGGGAGATACTCGACGATCCGGTCCGCCCAGCCGAGCCGCCGGAGCCCGGCCGACGCCAGGATGATCGCGTCGAACCGCCCTTCGTCCAGCTTCCGGATCCGGCTGTCGAGGTTCCCCCGAAGCTGGCCGATCTCGAGGTCCGGCCGCATCGAGAGGAGCTGCGTCTGGCGTCGCAGAGAGCTGGTGCCGACCTTCGCGCCCTTCGGCAGGTCGTCGAACCGCTTCACCGTGTTCGAGAGGAAGGCGTCCCGCGGGTCTTCGCGCTCCGTGACGACGGCGATCTCGAGCCCGGGCGGGAGATCCGTCGGGACGTCCTTCATCGAATGGACGGCGAGGTCGACCGCGCCGGCGAGCAGCGCCTCCTCGATCTCCTTCGTGAAAAGGCCCTTCCCGCCGACCTTGGCGAGCGGGACGTCGAGGATCACGTCCCCGGTGGTCTTGATCTTCACGACCTCCACCGCGCGCCCCGTCCTGCGCGCGACGGCGCCCTGCACGAATTCGGCCTGCCACAGGGCAAGCTTGCTCCCGCGGCTGCCGAGGCGGATGACCCCGTCAGCTTTGGCCAATGTTTCCCCCTTCGTTCTTGGCGCCGTTCCCCGCGGCCGGCGACTGGTCCTCGGGCAGATCGAACAGCTCCCGGACCACCGCGACGAGCTCCATCGGACTGCGCCCTTCGACATCCTTCTTGAGCGCCGTCACCGGCGCGTGAAGCACCTTGTTGACAATCGACGAGGCGAGCGCCTCGACCACCCGCTTCGCCTTCGGGTCGTCCGTGCCGAGGACGGAGAGCGCCTTCGCCACCTCGGCGTTGCGGATCTCCTCGAGCTTGCGCCGCAGCGTCACGATCGTCGGCGTGACCTGCTGCGCCTCCAGCCATCGGACGAACGCCTTGACCTCGCCGGCGACGATCTCCTCGGCGCGTTCGGCCTCCCTCTGCCGCTCCTCGAGGTTCGTCTCGATGACGTTGTTCAGGTCGTCGATGTCGTAGACGTAGACGTTGTCGATCTGGTTGGCGTCCGGGTCGATGTCGCGGGGCACGGCCATGTCAATGAAGAACATCGGCCGGTTCCTCCGGATCCGGATGACCTCCTCGATGTCCGGCCTCCTCAGGATGAAGTGCGGCGCCCCGCTGGAGGACAGGATGATGTCGGCCCGCTTGAGGTGGACGGGCAGCTCTTCGAACCGCACCGGCATCCCGTCGAACTCCTCGGCGAGCTTGACCGCCCGCTCGAACGTCCGGTTCGTGACCAGGATCCCCTTGACGCCGGCGGAGAGCATGTGGCGCGCGGCGAGCTCGCACATCTCCCCGGCGCCGATCAGCATCACCGTCTTGTCGGAGAGCAGGCCGAAGATCTTCTTCGCGAGCTCCACGGCCGCGTAGGACACCGAGACGGCGCTGCTCGCCACCTTCGTCTCCGTGCGGACCCGCTTGGCCACCGAGAAGGCCTTGGTGAAGAACTTGTCGAGGACCGGCCCGATGGAGCGGAACTCGATCGCGTATCCGTAGGCGTCCTTGACCTGCCCCAGGATCTGCGGCTCGCCCAAGACCATCGAGTCGAGGCTGCTCGAGACGCGGAAGAGGTGCCGGACCGCTTCTTCACCCTCATGATGATAGAGGTAGCCGTCGATCTCGGCGAGCAGCATCCCGTGGTGGGACGCAAGGAACTCCTTGACCGCCGCCGCCCCTTCGCACGCATCCTGCGCCAGGACGCAGACCTCGACCCGGTTGCAGGTCGAAAGGATCACCCCCTCCGCGATCTCCTTCCGTTCCAGGAGCCCCCTGAGGGCGTGACCGATCGTCTCGGCGGGAAACGCCACCCGTTCCCTGACCTCGACCGGGGCGGAGCGGTGGTTGAGTCCGACTGTGACGATCTGGGCCATCGGAGGCGAAAGACCCTTCCCTTCAGCCGGCGAGGCTGGTGTAGGAATGGAGACCCGGCAGCAGGAGGTTGACCCCCAAGAACGTGAAGAGCACGGCGCCGAAGCCGACGATCGCCAGGATCGCGGCGCGCCGTCCCCGCCAACCGATCGTGAGCCGCCCGTGGAGGAGCGCGGCGTACAGGAGCCAAGTGATCAGCGACCAGGTCTCCTTCGGGTCCCAGTTCCAGTAAGAGCCCCAGGCGTACTCGGCCCAGATCGACCCCGTGATGATCCCGGCGGTGAGGAGCGGAAACCCGATCGTCAGGCACCGGTAGTTGATCTCATCGAGCACGTCGAGCGGCGGGAGCCGCTTGAAGATGGCCCCCAGGCGCTTCTTCTTGACCTGTTTCTCCTGGAGGAGGTACATGATCCCCGCGCCGAACATGACCGCGAACACGGCGTCGCCGATGAAGAGCAGGAGGACGTGGACCGGGAGCCAGTACGAGTTGAGCGCCGGGGCCAGCCGGACGACGTCTCCCGGCAGGAACACCGCAGAGGCGCTGAAGACGAACCCCAGAGGGGCCACGAACGATCCCAGGATCCGGAGGTTGTAGCGGATCTCCGTGACCAGGAAGGCCGTGACGATCGCCAGCGCGAAGAACGAGAGCGACTCGAACAGGTTCGTGATCGGCGTGTACCCGGCGAGGACATAACGCGCGACGAACCCGGCCGCGTGGAGGATCACGCCGATGAGGAGGAACATCCTCCCCAACCGCGCGCCCCGCTCGCGCATCGTGACGATGAAATACAGGTATAGGACGGCGCCGACCAGGTAGAAAAAGGCCGTCGCCTTCAGCAGGTTGATATGCATCAAGTTATCTTAATCCAGCCGGTTGCCGGGAAACAAGCGCCGTTCCGGGGGCGCAACCCCGTTTCGGGCACCCGGCCCTGCCGGCTGCCGACCGCCCCTCCCGTGAGATCGGCGGACCGGGATGCCCGCCGCACTCTCTTTCGGCAAAGCGCATGTTGAAAGCGCATGGCGCTTTTTCGCCCTGTGTGACATAATTGTTAATATCTTCGTGTGACGAGGAGGATGGCGATGCCGGCGCGCGCGCACGTCGTGATCCCCGAGGACCTTCTGGTCCGCATCGATAAGGCGGTCGGAAAGAGAAAGCGGAGCCGGTTCATCGCCGAGGCGGCCGAGGAGAAACTCCAGCGGGAGCGGCTCCTGTCGGCCATTGAGCGGGCCGCGGGCGCCTGGAGGGCCGAGGATCATCCGGAGTGGAGCGCGCCGGGCGGCGTCCCCGGGATGGTTCGCCGCATGCGGAAGGAGTGGGCGGCCCGGGGCAAGGTTCGTTGAGCACATACCTCCTCGACACGACGTTCCTCATCCGGTTCCTGCGCGACGACCGGGCCGCGGTCACCTGGCTCCGGAAACGGGCCACGGAGGGTGACGGCCTCGCCTGCTCGGCGATCAACGTTGCGGAGATCTCTGCGGGGATGCGCAGGCACGAAGCCGGGGCGACGAATGCGTTCCTGTCGGCGCTGCGGTGCCTTCCCGTGACATTCGAGATCGCCCGGGAGGCCGGACAATGGCGGGAGTCGTTTCGCGCGAGAGGGCACGAACTGTCCCTTCCGGACGCCCTGATCGGTACTACGGCCCTCCTGCACGACATGGCCCTTGTCACCGACAACAAGAAGGATTTTCCCCTTCCGGGCCTCCGGTTCGCCGCCTCATGATTTCTCTCCGGCCGAGCGCATGAATCGCCGGACGGCATTTTCGTCCGGGGTCGCTCCCCTCCTCATGGTCGGGTTCGAGGGGACGTCGGTTCCACCGCACCTCGCGAGGTGGCTCCGCGACGGGACGGTGGGGGGCGTGGTCCTGTTCTCGCGGAACGTCGGAGGGCCGGGCCAGGTCCGGGAACTGTGCCGCTCGGTCCGCGCGGCCGCGGGCCGGGGCCACCCCGCGCCGCTCATCGCGATCGACCAGGAGGGAGGCCGCGTCCGGCGGCTTAAAGACCCGGAGTTCACGCAGTTCCCGCCGGCGCGGAGCCTGTCGCTCATCTCCCCCCGCGGTGAGGCAACGGCCCGGAGCGCAGGCCGGGCGGCGGCCGCCGAGATCGCCGTCGTCGGGATCGACATCAACTTCGCGCCGGTGCTCGACGTCGACGACAACGTGCGCAATTGGGCCGTCGGCGACCGGTCGATCTCGTCCGACCCGGAGACCGCCGCCGCGCTCGGCGTCGCCTGGGCACACGGCTCCCTCGACGCGGGCGTCGTCCCGGTGGGGAAGCATTTCCCCGGGCACGGGTCGTCCGAAGCCGACTCCCACGAGGAACTCCCCGTCGTCCGCGCGTCGCGCCGGACTCTTCTGGCGCGCGACCTCGTCCCGTTCCGCGCCGCCGTCCGGGCGGGAATCCCGGCGATCATGACGGCGCACATCCTCTACACGGCCCTCGACCGCACGTGGCCCGCCACCCTCTCGCGGCGGATCATCGGGGACCTGCTGCGGGGCGCGATGAGGTTCCGGGGGTTCGTCTTCTCCGACGCGCTGGAGATGAAGGCGATCGCGGGCCGCTACCGCCTCGGCGAGGCCGCGGTCCGGGCGGCCGTCGCGGGGTGCGACGCGCTCCTGGTGTGCCGCGGCGAGGAGCTGCAGGAAGAGGTCATCGAGGCGCTGGCGCGGGCGAAGGAGGAGGATTCGGACTTCCGGGCGGCGGCTGCGGCGTCGGCCCGGCGGGCGGAGCGCCTCCGGGAGACGCTGTCCCGGGTGCGGAAGCGGCGTCCGGGTCTCCGCTCGGTGGGGTCGAAGCGGCACCGGGAGCTGGCGGCTCTGCTGCGGGACCGCTGGGAAAGTATCGGGCGAACATCAGGGGGCGATAGATCAGATAATATTGGAGAAGGTTGAGAAAAACCCGGCGGATATAGAAGCGGGTCTCGCGGTACGTGATCTTTTCGAGGAAGAGCGCGGGATCACCTCCCGCATCCTCCCACCAACGGGCCACCGCATTCTCCCCGGCGTTATAGGCCGCCACGGCTCGAAGGTAATCCCCGCCGTATCCCCGGACGAGGCGCGCCAGGTACGCCGCCCCGAGCCGCACGTTCACCTCCGGACGCAGCAGGTCCCTCCGCTTCGGCCTCCGCATCCTCTCCCGTTTCGCCGTCACGGCGGCCGTCCGCGGGAGGAGTTGCATGAGCCCCACCGCTCCCGCCGGCGAGAGCGCTCCGGGAAAGAACTGCGACTCCTGCCGGATCAGCGCGTGCAGGACGAGCGGGTCGAGCCCCGACTTCCGCCTCTCGCAGTCGCCGATGAACTGGGGCGCCAGGGGGTATTGAATCCGGTCGATGAGCTCCACCGTCGCGGGGTCGTTCGGGAGGTCCTTCGTCTCGCGGATCGCGCCCCGGAGGTCCCCCGCAAGGTACCGGAAGAGCCCGGCCGCCCCGCCGTCCGGCAGGCCGATGGCGGCCCGCGCGGCCGCCGGATCGACGGCCTGCGCCTCGAGGACGGCGTACTCGACGATCCCGAGCGCGACAAGTCGCTCCGCGCGCCGGACCCGCACGGCGTCCGCAGGGCCCCACGTCCCCGAGCGGATCCTTTCCCAGAGATTCGCCTTGTCCTCACCGCACGATGCCGTCTCCCCGCTCGGCGGGGCGTTGAACAGGGCATACGGATCCTTCCCCGCCTCCCGCGCCGCGAACACCGCGTAAGGGCCCGCCCCGGGGTCGACGGCCACGGACTCCATGAGCGCCTTCCCCTGTTCCGCCTCTCCCATCGCAAGGAGCGCTCTCGCCTTCCAGAAGCCGTTCCGGGCCCGCTCGACGGAGGAGAAGTCGGATTTCTCCCCTTCCGAAAAGGCCGCGGCCGCCTCGGCATACCGCTTCTGCCGGTAGAGACCGAAAGCGTGCCGGAAGGCCGCCTCGACCCGAACATGCGCGTCGCGCGCGGAGCGCAGCTTCCCGAACTCCCGGGTGAGGGCCTCGAGGTCCCCCTCCTCCTCGGCGATCCACGCCGCGAAATATCGCGCCCGCTCCGCCGTCGC
Source organism: Deltaproteobacteria bacterium (assembly GCA_023488945.1). Next base: position 7,646 of record JAMDBZ010000067.1, on the reverse strand, counting down.
GGTCCGGCCGGCGTTGTCCGCGATCGCGAGGAACGTGCTCCGGGCGTCCGCGAGCCGTCCGGCCTTCCAGTCGACCCGCGCCCGGAGGAACTCCACCTCGATGCGGAACGACGGCGGGGCGTCCGCCATGGCGCGCGCCAGCAGCGCCTTCGAGCGCGCGATCTCCCCCTGCTTCCGGAGGAACTCCGCGTAATCGAGCAGGACCGCGTAATAATCGTCCGAGGGGGCGAATTCCTCCATCGCCCGCCTGTAGACCGCCGCGGCCTTCTCCCCCTCCGAGGCGCGGGAGAGCGCCCGGGCGAACTTCCCGTGGAACGTGACCGGCAGCCCCCATTCCTTGAGCCGCCCTTCGCCGCGCCACGCCCACAACCGGTCCATGGAGAGCGCTCCCCCCTCCGAGGCGGGCGCCGAGGCGAAGTTTTCCAGGTGCGCCTCCGCGGCCGCGCCGGGCGGGCCGTCCTCCTCGAGGAGGCGCGCGGCGACGTATCCCTCCTCGGATTTCCGGCCGTTGCCGTTCACCTTCCCGCGGGCGGGCGCCAGGTATCGGCGGGCGGCGGCGATGTCGTTGTCCTTCGCGGCGGCGAAGGCCAGATCGAGGGACAGGTACGGGACGAGCGACGAGCCGGGAAATGCCTCCGTGAGCGCATCCAGCGCCTGGGCGGCCCTCACGCGGTCATCCTGGCGGGCATGCGACAGCCCGATGAGATAGAGGACGTAGTCGCCGAGGTCGTACCTCTTCGGGTCGATCTTCCGGAGGGTCTCCCGCGCCGCGGGATACTCCTCGGAGACGAGCAGCTCGTACCCCTTGCGAAAGAGGGCGTCCTCCGGTCGCACGGAGGCGCCGCGGGCCGTGACGGGCAGGGACAGGACCGCCGCAAGGAGGAAAAGGGCGACGGAACGGATGAACAGCGTCTCGCCGGGCATGTTTCTCCGGGCGTATGGGATAATGGTATTATCGCGGGAAATCCCCGGGTTCTTCAAGGGACAGCGGCATCCATGAAGATCGCGCTCTCGACGCACCTGTTCGCCTTTCACGACCTCGACGAATCCATTGTCTCCCTTTTCCCCCTTTTCGGATTCTCCGCGGCGGAACTTTGGGCGATGCCGCCGCACTTCCCCTACCGCGATTTCGATGCCGCGGACCGGATCGGGGAGCGGCTCCGCCGCCACGGCGTGGAGGTCGTGGCGCTCCACGCGCCCCTTTACCCCGACGTGCGGTCGTACAAGAAGGACCGGTGGTACTCGCTCTCCTCGGAGGACGATGACCACCGGCGGCAGTCGGTCGACGCCACCGCGGCGGCGGGGCGCTGGCTTGCCCGCAACGGCGGCGGAACGCTCGTCCTCCACACGGGCTTCCCGCCGGAGTCGTGGTATCCCGGGCGGTGGATGGCCTTCCTGTCGTCCCTGAACGAGCTGTGCGACCTGGTGCCGGACGGCGTGCGGTTCGCCGTCGAGAACACGCCGGCGGCGTCGGGGCAGGCCGACATCGTCCACGACATCGCGCTCCGGTACCCCGCCGAGCGGGTGGGCGTCTGCCTCGACCTGGGGCACGCCCACATCCAGGAGAACATTTCCTCCGCCGTCCGCGCCCTGGGTCCGCGGCTCATCCACGTCCATGCCCACGACAACCGGGGGGACCGGGACGATCACCTGGTGCCGGGGCGCGGGACGATCCCCTGGAAGGCGACGATCGCGTCGCTTTCGAACGAGGGCTTCCCGGGGCCCCTCAGCGTGGAGCTGCGCGACGCGACGCGGGGCGACAACCCGGAGTACGACAGCTTCGAGGCGATCCTCGCGGACTGCCGCAAGGCGCTCGACCGCCTCCTGAGAGAACCCCGATGACGCGGGTGATCGACGCGCGGGAGGCCGCGGGCCTGCTGGGGCCTCTGCTCTCTCCCGGGCAACGGGTCCTGCATGTGTCCGGGCTCGCCGGGGACGCCTCCACCCGCCGCTACTTCCGCGCCCGCCTGTCGCCGGGCGGGCGGTTCCCATCCCTCGTCGTGATGGCGTATCCCGACGAGGTGCCGCCGGGCGAAGAGCTGCCGTTCCTGAACGTGCACCGGTATCTCGCGAAGGCCGGCGTCCCCGTCCCGGCCGTTTACCGCCACGTCCCGGAGGCGAAGACCCTGATCCTGGAAGACGCCGGCGACACGATGCTCGAAGGGGCGGTCCACGCCGCCAGGGCGTTTGCGGAGTGCCTTCCCCTCTACGAACAGTGCGTGGAGACCCTCGTCCGGATCCAGGCGGACGGGACCGCCGCCCTCGACGGACGCGCGCACCCGCGGCGCCTGGCCTTCGACGTCGCGAAGTTCGCGGAGGAGATCGACTTCTTCTTCGCCCACGCGGTCCGGGAGTTCGGCGGGATCGCGCTCTCCGAGGCGGAGGAGAGACGGATCGAGGACCTCTTCCTCCCGTTCCTCGAGACGCTCGCCGCCCTCCCCCCCGTCCTCGCCCACCGCGACTACCACAGCCGCAACGTGATGGTGCTGCCGGCCGCAACCGGAGCGGCTCCGGCTCTCAGGGTCCTCGACTTCCAGGACGCGCGGATGGGGACGGTCTACTACGACCTCGCCTCGCTCTTCCGGGACTCGTACGTGACGCTTCCCGAGGAGGCGGTCGGACACCTCTCCTACGCTTACCGGCACGCCGCCCCGGCCTCCCTGCGGAAGGCGTTCGGCGATCCGGGCGCCTTCGCATTCCTCCTCGACGCGGCGGCGCTCCAACGCAACGTCAAGGCGATCGGGACCTTCGGCAACCAGGCGCACAACCGGGGGAAGACTTTTTACCTCCGCTTCATCCCGCCGACGGTGGCCCACCTGCGCCGCAACTTCGAGCGGAACCCGGAGATGGGGCCGCTGGCCGGACGGTTGCTCCCGATCCTCGAAACAGTGGCCGGGGGGGCGGCCGCGGGGGTGCCGCCGTGAGAGGAATGATCCTGGCCGCTGGGCTCGGGACCCGCCTGCGACCCCTGACGTACGAGCTCCCCAAGCCGGTCATCCCCGTCCTGGGGCGCCCGCTGTGCAGCTACACCATGGAATTCCTCTTCCGCGCCGGGGTGACCCGCTTCGTCTTCAACCTCCATCACCACCCGAAGATCGTGAAGCAGCAGGTCGCCGCATGGGCGGGGCGGAAGATTCCCGTCGACTACACGGTCGAGCCGGTGATCCTGGGGACGGGAGGCGGGATCCGCAACGCCTCGGAGTTCCTGCGCGACGGAACCTTCGTCGCCGCGAACGGCGACACGATCGTCCGCTTCCCCTTCGCCCGCGCCCTCGCGTTCCACAAGGAGAGGAAGGCGCTCGCCACGCTCGTCCTCTTTCCCGACCCCCGGAGACGGTACACGCCGGTCCGGATCGACGGGGAGGGCCGGATCACCGGGTTCGGCGGGGAGCCGCCGGGCGGCGGGCGGGCCGGGTTCTACACGGGCGTCCAGATCGTCGAGCCGGCGGTCATCGAGAAGATCCCCGGCGGGGGGCCCTCCTGCATCATCCGGGAAACGTACACGCCACTCGTCGCCGAAGGGGCGCCCGTGTATGGTTTCCTGACCACCGGCCTCTTCCGGGAATTCGGCACGCCGGCCGACTACCTCGATGGGACCCTTGCCATTCTCGCCGAGCGGTTGGTCGCGGGCACGCTCCCCCGTCCCGCCGCGCCCGGCGCCACGTTCCGCCATCCCGTCTACATCGCGCCCGGCGCCCGGGTCGCTCCGGGCGCCGCGGTCGGCCCGGATGCGGTCGTCGAGAAGGGGGCGACGATCGGGGAAGGCGCCGCCGTCTCGCGCGCCCTCGTCTGGCCGGGCGCCTCCGTTTCCCCCGGCGCCACGGTGGCGAATGCGGTCGTCACCCGCGGCGGCATCGTCGCCGCCGGCTGAGCCGCATCCCCGGCCCGGACGGGCGCAGGGGCATATCCCGGAGACGGCCGATCAGGTCGCGCAGGAGCGGTCGCCGGGGAGGCAGGCGGGGCCGGGGCTTCCCCTTCGCGGGCAGCAGGAGCGCGCTTCCGCATGGGGCGGCGGGGAAGCGCGGTTCCGGCGGCGGGCCTTACGGCGCAAGCCCCTTCCACCGGACGTAGAAGCAGAGCAGGGCGACGAGGAACGTGTACGGGGCGAACCGGAAGAATCGGCCGCGGGTGACGAGGCGGTCCACGAAAAAGAGGGCAAGGTATCCCGTCACGAGAGCGCCGAGGAAGCCGGCCGCCGACGGGAGGAGGGACGGCAGGACCGAGAACCCCTTGTGGAGGTTGACGAGCGCGGCCCCCAGGATGGCGGGAACCGAGATGAGGAACGAGTACTTGGCGCTGCGCGAGGCGCCGATCCCCAGGACGAGGGCGAGCGTGATCGTCGAGCCCGAGCGGGAAAGGCCCGGGAAGACGGCGAGTCCCTGGATGATGCCGATCGCGATCGCCTCCCACGGCACGATCCGGTCCGGGTCGAACTTGTGCCGGAAGCGGAGGTTGCTGATCAGGAGAAGGCCGGTCAGGATGAGATACCGGACGCCGAGGCCCCAAAGGGTGAGGTCCTTCTCCACGACGTCGCGGAAGGCAAGCCCGATGATCCCCGTGGGGATCGTCGACAGGATGAGGAGCCCGATCTCGCGCCGCCCCCAGGCGTCCGGCGGCTTGAAGTACCTCTCGCGCCGGAACAGGGATCCGATCATCCCGGAGATCTCGGCCCGCAGGAATGCGACGACGGCGAACAGCGTCCCCAGGTGGAGGAGCGTATCGAAGGCGAGCTCGGGCTCGTGCAGCCCCAGCAGCTTCTGCGCGAGGAACAGGTGCCCCGAGCTGCTCACCGGCAGGAACTCGGTGGCCCCCTGGAGAATCCCCAGGAATATCGTCTGGAGGAGCGTCATGCCGCCCGCGGCGCGACCGAAGCCGCTACGCCTCCCGCGCCTTCGCCACAGCGTCCTCCATGACACCCCGGATCCGCGCGACCGTCGCCTCGTCCTTCCCCTCGAACCGCAGCACGAGGACCGGCTGGGTGTTCGACGCGCGGACGAGCCCCCAGCCGCCGTCGAAGCGGGCCCGGACGCCGTCCACGTCGATGACCTCGAGCGCCTGGGGACGCACGATCCCGGCGACCCGCTCCACGACCCGGAACTTCTCGTCGTCCGGGCAGTCGACCCGGATCTCGGGGGTGAACACGACCGGCGGAAGGTCCGACAACAGCGCGCTCAGCGGCCGGTCGGAGCGCGCGAGGATCTCGAAGAGCCGGGCGGAGGCGTAAATCGCGTCGTCGAAGCCCAGGTACCGGTCCGAGAAGAAGATGTGGCCGCTCATCTCGCCGGCGAGCTCCGCCGCCTCGTCCTTCATCTTCTTCTTGATGAGGGAATGGCCGGTCCGCCACATGATCGGCTTGCCGCCGCGGCGGGCGATGTCGTCGTAGAGGTTCTGCGAGGCCTTGACCTCCGAGATGATCGTCGCTCCGGGTTTGCGCGAGAGGATCTCGCGGGCGAACAGGACGAGGAGGTAGTCCCCGAACAGCACGTTCCCCTTCTCGTCGACGACGCCGATCCGGTCGGCGTCCCCGTCGTAACCCACTCCCGCCTCCGCGCCCGTCTCGCGCACCGTGTCGATCAGGTGCCGCAGGTTGGCGGGGACGGTGGGATCGGGAAAATGGTTCGGGAACCGGCCGTCCGGCTCGCAGAAGAGCTCGGCGACCTCGACCCCCATTTCCCGGAAGAGGGCCGGCGCGACGAGTCCCCCCGTCCCGTTCCCGGCGTCGATGACGACTTTGACCTTCCGGGGGATCGAGATGTTCGACTGCAGGTACTCCCGGTAGGCGGAGAGGATTTCCCGGCCCGCGACCGACCCGGCGCCCGAGGCGAAGTTGCCGGTCTCGACGATCTTCCGGACCTCCTGGATCTTCTCGCCGTAAAGGGCGACCGGCCCGACGCAGAGCTTGAATCCGTTGAACTCGGGGGGGTTGTGGCTCCCCGTGATCATCACCCCGCCGTCGGCCCTGAAGTGGAGAATCGAGAAATACAGGAGCGGCGTCGGGCAGACGCCGACATCGATCACCGAGAGACCCGTCGCGGCGAGCCCCTCCCGCATCGCGTCGGCGAACGACGGCGACGAGAGCCGCACGTCGCGCCCGAGCGTCACGGTCCGGACACCCTGGCGGCGGGCGTAAGTGCCGAACCCCTTCGCGACCAGGGACACCGTCTCCTTCGTGAGGTCCCTTCCCACGATTCCGCGGATGTCGTACTCCCGGAAGATGAGCGGGTTGACCATCCGCCGGACCCTATTCGAGGTGGATCTCGGCGTACGACTTGGAGGCCCGCCGCGCCACCCTGGTCCTGTGGGCGGCCCGGGAGACCTCGCGCGCCACCGCCGGCGCCACCTTCCGGTTGAAGACCGACGGGATGATGTAGTCCTCCGAGAGCTCCTCCTTGCCCACGCACGAGGCGATCGCGTACGCCGCCGCCAGCTTCATCTCCTCGTTGATCGTCGTCGCCCGGGAGTCCAGCGCCCCCCGGAAGATCCCGGGGAAGCACAGGACGTTGTTGATCTGGTTCGGGTAGTCCGACCGCCCCGTCGCCATGATCCGCACGTACGGCGCCGCCTCCTCCGGCATGATCTCCGGGTCCGGGTTCGCCATCGCGAACACGATCGGGTCCTTCCCCATCTTCTTCAGATCCTCCACCGTGATCAGCCCCGGGCCCGCCAACCCCAGGAACATGTCCGCCCCCGCGATCACGTCCGAGATCTTCCCCTTCTCGTTGAACGGGTTCGTGTGCTCCGCGTACCACTCCTTCATGAAGTTCATGTGCTGCTTCCGGCCCTTGTAGATCGCCCCGATCCGGTCCACCCCGACGATGTTCCGCGCCCCGGCGTTCATGATGATCTTGCTGCACGCCACCCCCGACGCCCCCACCCCCGCCACGACGATCTTCATGTCCTCGATCCGCTTCTTGACGATCTTCAAGGCGTTCAAAAGCGCCGCCAGCACCACCACCGCCGTCCCGTGCTGGTCGTCGTGGAACACCGGGATGTCCATCTCCGCCTTCAGCCGCTCCTCGATCTCGAAGCACCGCGGCGCCGCGATGTCCTCCAGGTTGATCCCCCCGAACGTCGGCGCCAGAGCCTTCACGATCCGGACGATCTCCTCCGTGTCCTTGGTCCCCAGGCAGATCGGCCAGGCGTCGATCCCGGCGAACTCCTTGAAGAGCATCGCCTTCCCCTCCATCACCGGCATCGCCGCCTCCGGACCGATGTCCCCCAGACCCAGCACCGCCGTCCCGTCGGACACGACGGCGACGGTATTTCGGCGGATCGTGAGGGTGTACGACTTCTTGACGTCCTTGGCGATCGCCATGCAGACCCGCGCCACCCCCGGCGTGTACGCCATCGACAGGTCGCTCCGCGTCTTCACCGGGATCTTGTTGCTGATCTCGATCTTCCCGCCAAGGTGCTTGAGAAAGGTGAGGTCCGAGACGTTCACGATCTTGACGCCCTGGACCATCCGCACCGCGTTGATGATCTCCTGCGCGTGCTCCACGCCGCGGCAGCGGATCGTGATGTCCCGCGTGACCGTCCCCTTCCCGTGGCCGGACAGGTCCACCGCGCCGATGTCGCCGCCCTTCTCCCCGATCGCCGTCGTCACCTTCCCCAGCATCCCGACCCGGTTCTGGATCTCGACGCGCATC
>JAMDBZ010000019.1 GCA_023488945.1 Deltaproteobacteria bacterium | reverse complement strand
AGGAATTTGAGGTGCCGCCCTTCGCCCTTGGCCTGCAGGATCTCGGCGAACAGGCGAGGGGCGCGACGATAGATGACGTTGAAGCCCTCGCGGCACGCCTTCTGTCCGAGGGCGCAGGCGAGGTAGGGTGGGCAAGGCGGTTCTTCGACAACTGGAAGGAGTCGCTGAAATGGCAACGGCTCAAACCCTTCGAACAGTTCGCCGCGATTGTCGAGAGGAACTGGAGCGGGATCGCGGCGTACTGCGAATCGGAGGAGAAGGTCTCCCTGGGGTTCGTGGAGGGCGTCAACACCAAGATCCGGGTCATCCAGCGCCGTGCGTACGGCCTTCGGGACGAAGAATACCTTTGTCTGAAGGTCCTCACCTGCATGCTTCCCGAGATCTGATATGGTCACAATCCACCCACTCGATTACGCGATGAGCCAAAGAAAAAGGCTATGTTAGACCGGAAAGAACTTTGGGAAGTGATCGACGCACAGGCGCCCCTTCTCGATGCAGCAGCCAAGGCATACGGGGAGGGCACCGTCGCCTCCGCCAGTTGAGGGGGTTCCCCATCGGATCACCAGCGGCACTGACGCAAGAGAACTGAGATCCGCGCTGCGAAGCTATATTGCGTTTTCCTGAAGTGCTCCCGCCACATAGAATAGTGCGCCCTCCGGTCGGCGCCGCGCCCACGCCAGAGCAAAATCCAACATAATTTCCAAGCTTCATGATGCCAGCCGTAATTCTTGGCCTTCTTAAGAAAATTCTTTGCCTTCTCCTGCTGTTCTGATGACAGCCTACCACGAGTGGTCCTGAGCTCATCACGTGCACGAATCGCATTCATAGCAACGAGACCTAGGCTACTATACCCATCGATGGGAGACAACGGAAGCCGGTTCGATCGCGCAATGCGGAGCCGCTCTGCGTTGTGCTGCAGGGCCTGAAGCCTGTCCCAGAGGCCGTTCTGTTCGAGGTAGTCCAAGGCGTGCTCATAACGATGTTTCGCCAATCGCCGCACCACCGATCCGCCAAACCATACCGGTAGTCGACTCAGACGCATCAGCATCATCACTTCGACCTCTGCGAGTTCCGCCCTTAGCTCATCCGGGACCTCGTGCAGCCCCCTACGAATGCGCAGCGCCCTGCGCCACCGTGACAATGCCCGACGATAGGACCCATGTATGAACCAAGAGCTGGCAGCGACGAGAAGTCGCCGCGCTCTTTCGGTCGGAGACAACCCGCATTGTGCGGCGATTTCATCTAACGTCCGCGCTGCGTCTTCGTATTTTCCCATGTGGCCAAATAGCGAGGCGCGGCGTCGGTAAAGGTCAATGTTGTCAGAGGGAGACCGAACAGAGGGGACGCAACGGACAAGTAAACTGGCGCACGCCATCCGATCCAGTACCCGGATCCTCCACTCATCCAAGTACCGCGCGTCGAATACGGCCCTTAGATTCCATTCTTTCTGCCCCCCATCTTTGACCGCTGGGATTACCCCCAGCAGCCTTCCCAAGACCTGCGCGATCTTGTCGGAACATAGGCGGGTACCACAGTGCGCCTCAAGAACCCGCCGTGCGTTCGGTTCGAGTTTCTTGGGTGCCACCCAGACCACGTAAGTGGGAGCGGTGTCCGAGGCCAGCTCAGGGCAGATGTCGAAGTCGCGGCCACTGTACCCCAAGCAGACGAGCGTTCGGCCAGCTACTATCTTCCTAAGAAGACTTTGCTGCTCCGGCGTTAACCGCCTTTCGTCCCTCAGCCTATATGCCAACGTGTGGGAAAGTTCAGGCCGGGCAGTACCATGGATTTTGAACAAGAAACGACGAGAACTCGCCTCATCACAAACCCAACTGTGGGGTTTCCTGTGGACGATCTCTACTCTGCTCGACGGAGTGAGGCTTTTCTCCAACGCTTCGTCATAATTCGTAGTGACAATGCCGTGGATGCAGCCGTCGTCCAACTGCGTCACCAGCAGTTTGTGCACGTCGTTAGGCACCGCATCTCCGTAAAGCCGAATTAGGATGCCCGGCAGCGACCGCGAATCCGGGTAACACTCCATCAGGGCCTCGAATGGAATCGTCTCAAAGTCTGTCTTCAGCCAATCGGGCCATTCCTCGCCTTCTGGAAACAGAAGAACGCTGAGCGCCTTACCTACCGTTTCGCCACTCGGCATATTTGTGGGATTGAACGTGGAGATGTACGAACCGACGAGAAAAACAAATCCCCTCTCTCGCCACATTTGCACACGTGACTCAGTGAGCTGGTCGAGACTCAGAGCCTCGAATGGCTCATCGGTTACGATGGACATAGGGATACTGGTGGACACCCAAGCGCTAGCCTACTCCTCTGCGAGATATGTCTCGCCCTCAGGTATGGCAGACAAAGACGAAAGCGAAGACGCCGAGGGCGTAGACGCGAGCGAGTAATAAAATGGGTTGGCGACGGAGGAGAGCACCCCCCGCACCCTCGGCGGTATTCTGTTAATTTGGAGCCTCCCAACGGGTAGGCATCGGGAGGCTTCTTGCGGCGACATGGTCTTGCTGCGCTCCCACACAGTAACATTTGCCCTCTTTACACCTACCTGCGCTTTCACCGGGGGGCGTGTGGTTATCCCCGCAAAAGGGGTTTTCCCGGTTCACTCAAAAGTTTGGTCATAAGCGAGACCTCCCCCTGAGATGACCCAATGTTATCACGGGGTGGTCAAAATGACCCACGAACACAACCCGCTGGTCCTTGAAGCGCCGCACGAAGGAGGGGGGTGCCGCAGGCGGCCGGATGCGGAACAAAACGAGAACGCGACGGCGTCCCCCAGCACACACCCCCTGCGCACTCCCCCCCCTCCCCCGACCCTGCACGTCACCCTGGACCTCCCCACCGCGTGGATGGACTCGTGGATAACGCGTGGTGGACCCGTGGATCCCCGTCGCTGGTATGAGTGATAGTATGAGCGACTTACTCGGCAAAGAAAAAGGGGCTACGGGATCATCAATAACCCCTTGTTTTATACCTGGTAGGCGGAACAGGATTTGAACCTGTGGCCCTCGCCTTGTAAGGGCGATGCTCTACCACCTGAGCTATCCGCCCTTCTTTCCTCCCGGACGGAAGAATAATAAAGTTACCACCGGGGAAACTTGTCTGTCAACGCGAGAGCCCGGATGGCGGCCCGGGACGGGGCCGCTCTGCTACAATGGGCGGATGAAAATCGCCCTCCTGGGCGCCACGGGGTTCGTCGGGCGGACGGCCGCAGCCGCCCTCGCGGCGCGCCCCGACGTGCGCGAGCTCCTCCTCGTCGATTACGACATCCGGGCGGCGAAAAAGTTCGCGAAGTCGCTCTCGCCGAAATGCCGCTGGGCGATGGCGGACGCCGGAAGGACCCCCGACCTCGAGCGGCTCCTCCACGACGTCGACGCCGTGGCCAGCGCCGTCGGGCCGTGCTTCGATTACGAAAAGCCGATCCTCCTCTGCTGCGCCGGCAGGAAGAGACCGGCCGCGAGCATCGGCGACGGACCGATCCCCGGCGCGGACCGCCGCGAGCTCCACGACGCGTTCCGCCGCGCGGGGGTCGCGGCCGTGTCCGGGTGTGGCCTCCTGCCGGGATGGACGGAGCTGCTGGCCCGCCACTTCCTCGGCACGGAATCCGCCGCCGGGGACACCTCGGCGCGGAAGACCCGGGGACTCCTCTTCTGGTCCCCCGAGCGGTTCGGTGGATACGCTTTCTTCCGGAGGATGAGCCGGGAGCGCGGGCCCGAAATGCCGGCGCCCGCCGGGGCGCCGGGCGGGATCTACCGGGAAACCCGCGCAGGAGACCTCGCGGGGATGCCGACCGGCGGCTCCGCGGTGCGACGCGCCGCCGGCCGGGTCGGGGCGCTCGGCACGGTCGGGCTGGAGTTCTCGGCGGCGCTCCTTTTCTGGCTCCGGGGCCGGATCCACGCCCCCGAAGGGACGCCGGCCGCGGCGGCGGGCCTTGTCTCGGCGGGACGCGAAGGGGCGGCGATCGTCGCCCTGATCGAGGACCCCGAGGGGCGCCTCCCCGGGCTCCTCCTGGCGGAGACGGTCATGCGGCTCGCCGAACGATCAGGAGACGAAAAAGGCCTCCTTCCGCTCCCCGAGGTCATCGGGAGGAAGGAGGCCGAAGGTCTGGCGGAAGCCGCGGGGGCCCGGATCATTATGCGTTAGCCCGCATGTCTCACCGGGGTTCGTCGCGAGACGGTGGAGACGGGCGTGGATACAAGGCGCGCGAACTTCGGGCACCGCAGGCGTAGTGGACACTACGTCGAGGAGCACGAAGGAGCGCAACGCAGTAGACATGCCCGTATCCGCCGGCGCAGCAGAAGCCCGGGGAGACATGCGGGCTAGTGTCGCACGACCCCGTCGCCGGCCGTGGGCCGGTCTCGCGCCGGCTCGGGCGGCGGCAGTTCGGCGATCCCGATCGCCCGCTCCTCGGCGGGGCGCTCGATCGCCGCCGCGATCACCTCGTCCATGTGCTTCACGAAGACGATCTTCAGGCTCTTCCGGATCCGGGCGGGGATCTCCTCCATGTCCTTCTCGTTCTCCTGCGGCAGGATCACGGTCCTGATCCCGCCCCGGTGGGCCGCCAGCAGCTTCTCCTTGACGCCGCCGATCGGCAGGACGCGCCCGCGGAGGGTGATCTCGCCGGTCATCGCCAGGTCGTTGCGCGCGGGGACGCGCAGCAGCGCCGACGCGAGCGCCGTGGCCATCGTGATCCCCGCCGAGGGGCCGTCCTTGGGGATCGCCCCCTCCGGCACGTGGATGTGGATGTCGATCTTCTGGTAGAAGTCCTTCTCCAGCCCCATCTGCTCGGCCCGGGTCCGGATGTAGGAGAGCGCCGCGTGCGCCGACTCCTGCATGACCTCGCCCAACTTCCCCGTCACCTTGAGGTTCCCCTTCCCGGGCATCACGACCGCCTCGATGAGGAGCAGGTCGCCGCCGACCTCGGTCCACGCCAGCCCCGTCGCGACGCCCATCTGCCGCTTCTCCTCGGCCTCGCCGTACCGGAACCGCATCGGCCCGAGGTACCGCCGGACCGCCGCGGGGGTCACCCGAATCCGGCCGATCTCCGGCTTCCGCACGATCTCCTTGGCGATCTTCCGGCAGATCGAGGCGATCTCCCGCTCGAGGTTCCGAACGCCCGCCTCCCGCGTGTAATAGCGGATGAGGTGGAGGATCGCCCCGTCGCTGAACGAGACTTTATCCGCCGGCAGGCCGTGCTCGGCCATCTTCTTCCGGACGAGGTGCTCCCGCGCGATGGTGAGCTTCTCGACCTCCGTGTATCCCGGCAGCCGGATGACCTCCATCCGGTCCTGCAGCGGCGGAGGGATGCCGTGGAGCATGTTCGCCGTGGCGATGAACAGGACGTCCGAGAGGTCGTAGTCGACGTCCAGGTAATGGTCGTTGAAGGTGTTGTTCTGCTCGGGGTCGAGCACCTCCAGGAGCGCCGCCGAGGGGTCGCCGCGGAAGTCCATCGACATCTTGTCGACCTCGTCCAGGAGGAAGACCGGGTTGACCGTCCCCGCCCTCTTCATCTGCTGGAGGATCTTGCCGGGGAGCGCCCCGATGTAGGTGCGCCGGTGCCCCCGGATCTCGGCCTCGTCGCGGACGCCGCCGAGCGACATCCGGATGAACCTGCGGCCCATCGACCGGGCGATCGACTTCGCGAGCGAAGTCTTCCCGACCCCCGGCGGCCCCACGAAGCACAGGATCGGGCCTTTCAGCTTCGGCACGAGCTTGCGGACGGCGAGGTACTCCAGGATCCGCTCCTTGACCTTCTCGAGCCCGGAGTGATCCTCGTCGAGGATCTTCTCCGCCGCGTCGATGTCGAGCTTGTCCTCCGTCCGCTCCTGCCACGGGATGGAAACGAGCCAGTCGACGTAGTTCCGGCTGACGGTGGCCTCCGCGGACATCGGCGCCATCATCCGGAGCTTCTTGATCTCCTTGAGCGCTTTCTTCTCCGCTTCCTTGCTCATCCCCTTCTTCTTGATTCTCTCATCGAGCTCGTCGAGTTCGGTCCGGCTCTCGTCCCCCTGCCCGAGCTCCTTCTGGATGGCGCGCATCTGCTCGTTGAGGTAGAACTCCCGCTGCGTCCGCTCCATCTGCTTCTTGACCCGCCCGCGGATCTTCCGCTCGAGGTCGAGGATCTCGACCTCCCCCTCCATCAGGACGTAGAGCTTCTCGAGCCGCTCGCGGTCCGTGTCGAGCTCGAGCACCGCCTGCTTGTCGGCGATCTTGATCGGCAGGTGCGCCGCCACCGTGTCGACGAGGCGGGAGGAGTCCTCGATCCCCGAGACCTGCGGGAGCAGTTCGGTGGGGAGCTTCTTGGAGAGCTTCGCGAAGCTCTCCAGCGAGGAGAGCAGGTTCCGCGTGAGCGCCGCGGCGGGGGGACCGGCGAGCCGCGCAGGGGGGGCCTCCTCGACGCTCACCTGGAGGTAGCGGTCGTTGGGAAGGTAGTGCACGACGCGCCCGCGGACGCGCCCCTCGACAAGGACCTTGACGGTCCCGTCGGGAAGCTTGAGGAGCTGGATGACGTTGCTGATCGTCCCGACCCGGTAGACGTCGTCCTCGCCCGGGTCGTTCATCGACGCGTCCCGCTGGGCGGCCAGGAAGATGAACCGGTCGAGGGAGAGCGCCGCCTCGAGCGCCGCGATCGACTTGTCGCGCCCGACGAACAGCGGCACGACCATGTGCGGGAACACCACGATGTCCCGCAGGGGAAGCAGCGGAAGGATTCTCTTGCGGTCTTCCATGGCTCCTCGCCGACGGGGTTCCCGGTCGCCCGCCCGGCGCGCAAAGGGAAAAGGGGTCGACCGCTTGCCTTACGCCAGCTCGGCCTTCTTCCCCTGCACGATTTCCGGGGGGACCTTCCCGTTCACCACGTCTTCCGTGATGATGCATTTCCTGATGTTGCTCTGGGACGGGATCTCGTACATCACGTCGAGCATGATGTGCTCCAGGATGGACCGGAGACCCCGCGCGCCGGCCTTCCGCTCGATCGCCTGCCTCGCGACGGCGTGCAGCGCGGCGTCCGTGAACTCGAGCCTGACGTTCTCGAAGTCGAAGAGCCGCTGGTACTGGCGGACAAGGGCGTTCTTCGGCAACGTGAGGATCTTGACGAGCGCCTCCCCGTCGAGCTCGTGGAGGGAGGCGATGACCGGGAGTCGCCCCACGAACTCCGGGATCAGCCCGTACTTGATGAGATCCTCGGGCTGGACCTGTTCGAGGAACTGGCCGATCTTGCGCTCGGTCCGCGACGCGATCTCGGCGCCGAACCCCATCGCCTTCTTGGAGGTGCGGCGCTCCACGATGCCGTCGAGGGCGACGAACGCCCCGCCGCAGAGGAACAGGATGTTCGTCGTATCGACCTTGATGAAGTCCTGCTGCGGGTGCTTGCGCCCGCCCTTCGGCGGGATGTTGGCGATCGTCCCCTCCAGGATCTTGAGGAGCGCCTGCTGGACCCCCTCGCCCGAGACGTCCCGGGTGATGGAGGGGTTCTCCGACTTCCGCGCGATCTTGTCGATCTCGTCGATGTAGACGATCCCCTTCTGTGCCCGCTCCACGTCGTAGTCCGAGGCCTGCAGGAGGGAGAGGATGATGTTCTCGACGTCCTCCCCGACGTACCCCGCCTCGGTGAGCGTGGTCGCATCGGCGATGGTGAACGGGACGTTCAGGATCCGGGCGAGCGTCTGGGCCAGCAGGGTCTTGCCGCTCCCCGTGGGGCCGAGCAGCAGGATGTTCGACTTCTGGAGCTCGACGCCGTCGGAGGCCCGCGTCTCGATCCGCTTGTAGTGGTTATACACCGCGACCGAGAGGATCTTCTTGGCCCGCTCCTGGCCGATCACGTACTCGTCGAGGATCTTCTTGATCTCGGAGGGCTTCGGGAGGCGGCGTCGCTTTTCCTCGAGCGCCTCGTCGACCTCGTACTCCTCGGAGATGATGTCGTTGCAGAGCTCGACGCAC
>JAMDBZ010000040.1 GCA_023488945.1 Deltaproteobacteria bacterium | reverse complement strand
TGGTGGAGGCGGGGGGAGTCGAACCCCCGTCCGAAGACTCTTTACTCCGGGCCACTACGCGCGTTTCCGGTCTTTTGGATCTCGCCCCGAAGGACCCCGGCCGGCAGGGTTACGTCGGGACCATCCCGGGAGAGGGTTCGCCCGTCGGCCCCCCGGGAGGAGGCTTGGGGCTATCCCGTTGAGTCGACGCCCTCACCGCCTGCACGGGCACTCGGCGGAAGGACGCAGGCGGCTTAAGCCGCCTGGGCTAGCGGATAGTCGTTGGCGACTATTCGATTCCCGCTTTTGACGAGGGTGCGGGGCCTCGGCGCGCAACCCGGGAGCATCGACGTCCCCGTCGAAACCGTTACGCCCCCGTGTTCAAATGATAGCATTTCGGAATATTTTGATGAAGAGGGCCCGCCGGCGGCCGCCCCAATCTCCGCCCGGCATCCCGAAAAGGCACACGGGAACACAGGGATCGGCACGTTGATGCCGGCGCGACATCAACGCGGATGTCGGATCGACATCAACTGCCGAAGGGCGGGTACCCCGCGGTGTGCGTCCACCCCGGATCCCCTTGCGCGCGTCATCCCCGCGGCTGTTTTTCTTTCCGCCGCCGCGTCGCCCGCTCGATGTCGCGCTGCGCATCCCGCTCCGCGATGTCCTGCCGCTTGTCGTAGAGCTTCTTCCCCTTGGCGAGCCCCATCTCGATCTTGACCCGGGGCCCCTTGAAGTAGAGCTTCAGGGGAATGAGGGTGAGCCCTCGTTCGTGCACCTTCCCGGTCAGGTGATCGATCTCCTTCCGATTGAGGAGGAGTTTGCGCGTCCGCAACGGATCGATCACCCGCTGGTCGCCGTGCGAGTACGGCGTGATGTGCATGTTCTCGACAAACGCCTCGGAACCTTCGATCGTTCCGTAGGCGTCCTGGATGCTCACGCGTCCCTCGCGGATCGACTTGACCTCGTACCCATGGAGGACGAGCCCGCACTCGAAGTTCTCGAGGATGTGGTATTCGTGCCGGGCGCGCCGGTTTGTCGTGACGATCTTTTCGGGCATTGTCTTGTCCATCTTATGTGCGTTCGTGGAGCGGTCGTCCGGCGACGACCGTCAGCCGGACCGATGACGCCTCTCCCTTCCCGATCAAACTCCGGAACGCCGCATCCCCTTCGCCGCCCGGGTCGTCCACGGCGACGAAGTCCGCCGGGGCATTGGGATGCAGCGCGCCTCCCGGAAGGCCGAGCGCCTCCGATCCGTTCTCGGTCGCGGCCCGGAAGAACGCCCGGCACAGGGCGGCTTCGGAAAGATTCCCGCGATAGAGCGCCCGGGCGGCCCGGATCTCCTCCCACAGGCTCAAGGTCGGGACCGAGCCGAGGCTGTCCGTCCCGAGGGCGAAAGGAATCCCTGCGTCCACGAAGTGTGTCACGTCCGGCGAGCCGTTCCCGTGCGCCGCGTTGCTCCGGGGACAGAGGACGAACCGGGCCCCGGCGGCCCGCAGCGCCCCGATCTCGTCCTTCGACAGGTGGACATTATGGACCAGGATCAGCCCCTCCTGCAAAAGCCCGGCCCCCGCGAGATAGGACGGGATGGACATCCCGATCCCCGTAAACCACGAGACGTCCTTTCCCACGGCCGGGTAGAGGCGCGTGGCAATATCCCCCTCTCCCGTCCGAAGAAAATCCATCTCGGCGGGAGATTCCGCGAGGTGGAGGCAGGCCGGCAACGCATGCCGTGATGCCAGCTCGCCGAGTCGCCCGAGCAGATCCGGGCCGACGGTGTAAAGCGTGTGCGGGGAGACGCCGGCGGAGATCGTTCCGAAGGAAGTCGCAAACGAGAGGAGTTTATCGAGTGCCGCCGCAACCGATGCGGACACCTTGTCCGCGTCCGCCGGAAGGAACCCGATCCCCTCCGCGAAGACGCGTGCCCGCAGAGGCAGGGAAGCGTATACCCCGACGTCGGGACCGGCGATCTCCCCGACGCACGTCGTCCCGCCCGCGAGCGCCTCGCGGGCGGCGGCCTCCAGGTTCTTTCGGAACTCCTCCGCCGGCGCCCCGAGTCTCCAGGCGATGACCCGGAAGATCCAGTCGACGAAGGACGGCGGCGCGGACGGTGCGGATGCCGTCGAAGAGGCGGGGGACCGGGCGAGACCGGAGTCGTCCCCAAGGCGCGGGATCTGGAGGTGCGCGTGCGCGTTGACGAACCCCGGCATGATCGCGGCGCCGGGGAGGTCGACCTTCCGAAAGCCGGCGGGGACGGTGCGCCTGACCTCGCCCGGCGAACCGGCGGCGACCACGACGCCGCGCGAGACGGCGAGGGCGCCGGGCGAAAGCGCCGTTCCCCCATCAACGAAAAGGCGCGAGGCCGCGTAAACGGCCCCGCGCCCCGGAATCGATTCTTTCTTCACCGCAAGACCCCGGCCCGGCCCGCTCCCAGCTAATCCAAAACCTTCTTCAAGTCTCGACGCCCGTGTATCAACCCCAGCACGACCACTTGCTTATCGAGAATCCGATCAATCAACCTGTAACCCTTGATGAATATCTCGCGGATGGACGTCCCGCCGATCTCCGGAACGACTGTCCTTTTTGCGAGAAACGCCGGAGAGATCCGGAAGCCTCCAAGACCTCTTCGACAAAAGCTGCCGCGTAATACCTTGAATCCTTCGCTATATACTCCGCGGTCGCCTCCAGGTCCCCGGCTGCCTCGGCGGACCAGATTGTCTCCCGGTCCACCTGGACATCCGTTTCTCGATTTCCTCCTGGCTGACGGTCCGGCCCTCCTCATAGTCCTTGGTGCCGCGCTCGACCTTTTGAAGAACGGAGAGGTGGTACTGAATATCCTCGAGCGAGCAGTCATCCGGCAACGTGGCCAATAGCTTCGACACATCCTCCTTGGCTGACTGCATAGGCACCTCCCTGCACTCTCCCTGAAGGGACTGTACAACGTTTGCGGGGATCCTCACAAACCCATTATAATCGCCCGGTCAGGGGGCGGCGGCGACGCGCGGGCGCCGGCTCTCGGACTCGACCTTCCGCTTGGCGCTCGTGATCCGGTTGTTCCGGTCCACGTAGACGAGGGTGGGCCGGTAATCCGCCAGCTCCTTCTCGTCGTAAGCGGCGAAGGCGGCGATGATCACCAGGTCCCCCTTGCTCACCTGGCGCGCGGCGGCGCCGTTCAGGCAGATCACCCCCGAGCCGGGCTCCCCGTCGATGACGTACGTCGTGAACCGGTTCCCGTTGTCCACGTCCCAGATGTGCACCTGCTCGTACTCGACCAGTCCCGCCGCATCCATCAGCGTCTTGTCGACCGTGATGCTCCCCTCGTAGTGGAGCACCGCGTCCGTCACCGTGGCGCGGTGGATCTTGCACTTGAGCATCGTCCGAATCATGATGTCGTTCCTCCCGTGAGGGTCATATTGTCTATCAGACGGGCCTGCCCCACCCGGGCGGCCACGAGAATCGTCATCCTGTCGGAAGGCCCCTTGAGGGCCGCAAGCGTGTCCGGGTCCCTCGCCTCCACGTAATCGAGAGTCGCGCGCGGCTCGGCCGCGATCGTCTCCCGGACCGCCCCGGCGAGCTTCGACGGCTCCCGCGCACCGGCCGCGAACATCTCGCGCGCCCGGCAAAGCCCCTTGGACAGGCAGAGGGCCGCCGCCCGGTCCGCCCCCTTGAGGTAGACGTTGCGGGAGCTCATCGCGAGCCCGTCGGGCTCGCGGACGATCGGGGCGCCGGTGATCTCGACGTCGAAATTGAGGTCCCGGGCCATTGCGCGGATGACGGCGAGCTGCTGGTAATCCTTCTCCCCGAAAACCGCCACGTGCGGCTTGCAGATGAGGAACAGTTTCGCCACCACCGTCGCCACGCCGCGGAAGTGCCCGGGCCGCGACGCCCCGCACAACCCCTGCGAGACGCCCGCCACCTCGACGTAGGTTTGGTACCCCTCCGGGTACATCTCCGCGGGGCCGGGGAGGAAGACCACATCCACCCCTTCCCGCGCCAGGAGCGCGAGATCTCGCGCCTCGTCCCTCGGGTATTTCTCGAAATCCTCGCCGGGGCCGAACTGCGCCGGGTTGACGAAGATCGTCGCGGAGACCGCGTCGCACCCTTTCTCCTTCGCGATCCGGACGAGGCTCAGATGCCCCTCGTGGAGGAACCCCATCGTCGGAACGAGCCCCAGCCGCCTCCCCGCACGGCGCTGTGCCTCGGCCCACGCCTGCATCTCCTCCGGCCGGCGGATCCGCTCCATCAGAACGAGTGTTCCTTGCCGGGGAATTTCCCGGACCGCACCTCGTCCGCGTAGGCCCGGACGGCGTCTTCGACCGGTTTCTTGATCTCCCCGAACCGCTTGACGAACCTCGGGCGGAACTCCTCGAAGAGCCCCAGGAGATCCTGCATCACGAGGACCTGCCCGTCGCAGCGCGGGCCCGCGCCGATCCCGATCGTCGGGATCGTGAGCCGTTCCGTGATCTCGCCGGCGAGGTCGGAGGGCATCCCCTCGAGGACCACCATGAAGGCGCCGGCCTCCTGGACGGCGAGCGCGTCGTCGATCAGCCGCTGCCGCTGGACGTCGGTCTTCCCCTGGATCCGGTAGCCGCCCATCCGGTTGATCGACTGCGGCGTGAGCCCGACGTGCCCCATCACGGGGATGTCGCACGCGACGATCGCGCGGATGGTCGCCTCGACGTTCCGTCCCCCCTCGAGCTTGACCGCCTCGGCCCCGGCCTGCAGAAGCCTTCCCGCGTTGAGGATTGCGTCGCGCGGCCCGGCCTGGAAGGAGAGGAACGGCATGTCCGCCGCAAGGAATGCGCGCTTGCGGCCGCGCGCCGCCGCCCCGGTGTGCCGCTCCATGTCCTCCATCGTCACGCCGAGCGTGTTGGGCAGGCCGAGGACGACCTGGCCCAGGGAATCGCCGACCAGGATCACGTCGACGCCTGCCTCGTCGAAGATCCTCGAGAACACCGCGTCGTAGGCGGTGATCATCACGATCTTCTCGCCGGCCTCTTTCATCCGCCCGAAATCGAGTATCGTGGTCTTCTTCATGCCCTTTTCGTCTCCCTGAAAACGAAAAAGCCTTCCGGAACCGTTTCCGGAAGGCCGCTTGCAACGCGCCCTCGGCCGAGCGGGGGATTGCCGCAGATCTTTTCCCCCTCTCCTCAACGATCCCGTCTTGGTCCGGTCCTACCTGGATCCCAGCGGTATGTAGTGGTGCGTCCCGCGTTTCACACTCTTGACTTCTCTCACGAGATGTTCAAGGTCGCGGGGGCTTTCCACGAAATCGATCTCGCTCGTGTTGACGACCAGGAGCGGAGTCTCGTTATAGTGGAAAAAGTATTCGTTATAAGCATCACCGAGCGTTTTCAGGTAGTCAAGGGAAATGTTCCGCTCATACTCCACCCCCCGCTTGCGGACCCGGTTCAGCAGGACTTCGGGCCGGGCCTGGAGGTAGATCACCAGGTCGGGGCGGGGAACGGTCGGACCAAGGAGCTTGTAGATCGACTCGTAGAGGGAGATCTCGTCGTCCTCGAGGTTGATGTAAGCGAAGATCTTGTCCTTCGCGAGGATGTAGTCGATCACAACCCCTTTCTCGAAGAGGTTCCCCTGGGCGAGCTCCCGCTGCTGGCGGTAGCGGGACAACAGGAAAAAGAGCTGCGTCTGGAAGGCGTATTTCTTCCGGTTCTCGTAGAACCGGTCGAGGAACGGGTTGTTGCCGACCTCTTCCGTGACGAGTCGTGCGCCGAATTTCTGCCCCAGGATCTTGGCCAGCGATGTCTTCCCGACGCCGATGGGGCCCTCGATCGCGACGTAGCGGGGTGTCCGGAGGTCGGCCATTTCCGCTCAATTCTATTTTGCGCCCGGCGGCATTGTCCACTACATTTCCGGACGCAGTGGGCTTCCGGCGGCTTCGCTCCCCCCTCCTGCGTCCACGAAGCCGGTTGATCCGGGGATAGCGGTCGCTCCGCCTCGGGGGTCCCCCCTGCAGCGTACGCTCCGCGGGTTGCATCCCGTTATGGCGGGAGGGGCGCTACCCTTGTTCCCGCGAAGATCCGGCGCCAGCCGCGCGCGCCAGCGCCAGGTAGCCTTCCGGAGGGACCGTCTCGGCCCGCGCCCCGGGGTCGATCCCGGCCGCCGCAAGCAGCGCGACCCATTCCCCGCTTCCGCCGGGGAGGAACGGAACGGGTGCGTTGCGCAGCGCCTTTCGGCGCCGGGCGAAGGCCGCCCGGACGACCGTCCGCAAGACATCGACAAGCGCCTCCGGCACCCCGGGCCGGAACCGGACCGAGAGGACCGCCGAATCGACCTCCGGGGAGGGAGTAAAGCAGCTTCGCCGGACCGGGAACTCCACCTTCGACGCGGAGAGGGCTCCGAGGTAAACGGAGAGGATCCCGTATTCCTTCCCCCCCGGCGGCGCGCAAAGGCGCTCGGCCACCTCCTTCTGGAGCATCAGGACGGCCCTCGGGAAGATGTCCCGGAGTTCCAGGAGCCGCAGGACGACCGGGGAGGAGATGGAGTACGGCAGGTTCCCCACGACGATCCCGCCCGACGGGAACATCCGGCGAAACGAAGCTTCGCCGACGGCCAGGAAATCGGCCTCGAGGACTTCGACGCCCGACCCGCCGAGCCGCTCGCGGAGGAAGGCGCACAGGCGCCGGTCCACCTCGACGGCAACCGTCTCGTGACCCGCTTCCGCCAGGAGGCCGGTCAGCGCGCCGAGCCCCGGACCGATCTCCAGGAACGGGCCCCCGAGCGTCTCCGCGAGGGCGACGATCTTGCGCGCCACGTTCCGGTCGTGGAGGAAATTCTGCCCCAGCCGCTTCGACGGAGAGATCCCCAGCTCCGCGAGAAGTTTTCGCGGGTGCTCAGCGAAGAAAACGGGATGCGGCATAGGCGTTGAGTTCGGGACCGGAGGATCGGCCGGCCGAAAGGCGCCGCGCCCCCAGGAACGCGACCATTGCGGCGTTGTCGGTGCAGAAACGCGGAGACGGCAGGAGCGCTTCGACGCCGGCGAGGGCCCCCTCGTCCGCCATCTTCGCGCGGAGCCGCGAGTTGGCCGAGACGCCGCCGGCGAGGACGACCCGCGGGACGCCTTCCCGCCGGGCCGCTTCGAGCGTCTTCCCCACGAGGACGTCCGCAATCGCTTCCTGGAACGAGGCGGCGACATCCTCCGTCCGGGCGGCCCGGCCGTCGGGCGACGCGAGGAAGGTCCGCAGCGCCGTCTTGAGCCCCGAGAAGGAGAAATCGTACGGGGCCTGCGGAAGCCATGCCCTCGGGAACGGGTAGCGGGCGGGATCTCCCTGCCGGGCGAGCCGGTCGATGGCCACCCCGCCGGGATATCCAAGTCCCATCAGGGTCGCCCCCTTGTCGAACGCCTCTCCGGCGGCATCGTCCCGGGTCCCTCCGAGGAACCGGACCTCCTCCCGGCACGGTACGAGGAACAGGCTCGTGTGGCCGCCGGAGACCAGGAGCGACACGTAGGGGAACGGGACCTCCCGCTCGAGCCCGATGGCGAAGATGTGCGCCTCGAGGTGGTCGATTCCCGCGATCGGCTTTCCCCAGGCGAAGGCGAGCGACTTGGCGAAACAGAGGCCGACCAGGAGCGATCCGATCAGCCCGGGACCTGCCGTCACGGCGACGCCATCGATGTCCCCGCGGCCGGATTGCGCGTCGGCCAGCGCCCGCTCGACGACCGGCACGACGGAGCGGACGTGCTCGCGCGAGGCGAGCTCGGGGACTACGCCGCCGTAGATCGCGTGAACGGGAACCTGGGACGAGACGATATTGGAGAGGAGGCCCGCCGCCGTGTCGTAGACCGCCGCCGCCGTGTCGTCGCACGAGCTCTCGATGCCCAGGACGCGCATTATCCTACCTTATCACGCCGGGAAACTTTGGGCGTCCGGCCGGCCCTGCGGCCGGACGCGCACAGATGCGTCCCGCGGAGCGGCTACGGCGGACGGCGGAGCGGACGCAGGAGGGGGGTCACAGCGAGCCG
>JAMDBZ010000025.1 GCA_023488945.1 Deltaproteobacteria bacterium | reverse complement strand
GCTCGATACGAATCACTACGAAACCCAGATCAAGGTCAGCGATCAGGAACTCGCGCAATTGCGCATCATGCGCCACGAGTTCCACGGGGATTGGAACTACACATTGAAACCAAAGAAATAAATGTAATTGTTATTTATGCGCATGTCCTAAGTCGTTCGAAGAGCGCCAATTCCCTGCGGGGGGTCCGTGATCCGATGTACAAGGTCGGCCGAAACGATCCGTGCCCGTGCGGCAGCGGGCTGAAATACAAGAAATGCTGCCTCGAAAAAGACCGGACGGCGTCGTTGCTCGCGCACGACGAGCACGCAGCCGTCGCCGCCGCCATCGCATGGCTGAAGACGAATTACGAAGAAGAAGTTGATGACGCGATCGTCGAAACCTACCTCGGCGGGCCCGACCAGGAGGATCTCGATGCTCTCCACGCTCTGCCGCACGGCCCGAAAGGAATGTTGGATATCAACATCGGCGAGTGGCTCGTCTCCGACGCGATTCTCGACGTAGAAGGGAAGCGCGTCCGCGCCGTCGAACTTGTCCTGGGGCCGGGTGGCCCGTTATTGCCCGCGCAAGGAAAGGAATGGCTGAAGGCGATCGGCGAAAACCCGCTGGGTCTTTACGAAGTCCAGGACGCGGCGCCGGGGGAAGGATTCGAGCTCAAGGACTTGCTGCGTAACAACGCGCCGACGGTAAAGGTAACCGAGCGAACCGCCTCCAGAGGCCTCGTCAAGTGGGACATCTTCGGAGCCCGCCTCGCCCGTCGGGGCGACGGCCACGTCCTCACCGGTGCTATCTATCCCTTGGACCGCCGGCGGGCGCTCGAATGCCTGGAAGAGATCCTTGACGAATTGGCGCACGAGAAGACCGCCGACGACGACATCTACCGCGAAATCGTCGGTACCACCATTGCCGACTACTGGCTGGCGCAGTTCATGGAGACGCCGCGGCTCCCCCAGGTCGTGCATGCGTCGACGGGGGATCCTGTCTCGCTCACCGTCGATCATTACACCGTGACCGACTGGGAGGCGATTGCCGCCATCTTGTCCGCACAGCCGGACGTGGACGGGAACATCGACGAAGGGTGGATTCGTTTCGAGCCCACGAAGGACCGGATGCGCCGCTCCCGGGCATCCTTGACGAAGAAGTCTCCGGATACCCTCGAAGTCTTCTGCCCTACCGTCAAGCTTGCCGACGAGGCGCGCCAATGGCTGGGGAAGATCGCAGGGACGGCCATCCGGTTCAAGGCGCGCGAGATTGTGGACCCCATGTCGCCCAAGGCCATGGAAGCGGCACGAAAGAAATCACCTGCCGGGCCGGAAATTCCTCCCGAGTTGAAAGCCCAGGTGGAGCGGGAATTCTTAAGACGCCACTACGAGCGGTGGCCCGACGAACCGGTGCCGGCGCTCGGCGGCAAGACCCCGAAAGCCGCGGTCCGGACGAAGAAGGGTCGTCAGGCGGTGATCGAGCTGCTCAAGGATTTCGAGATCCACGAGGCGAGAAAGGCGTCGAGAGAAGGCGGCGAACCCTTCGACTTTGGATTCCTGTGGAAGCGGCTGGGGCTGGAGAAAGAACGTGCGTGACGACTTTGGGCTTGCCGCCGGATTTTGGCCTGAAGAATTACGGCTCGGCCAGCAAGTTCTCGACTTCCCGCCTGAGAACGGGAAGCTTCCGTTCCACGATGTCCCACACCACCTGCTCGTCCACCACGTCGTAGGCGTGGATGAGGATGTTCCGGAAATCGACGATCCGCCGAGCGTCCGTGATCCGTGATTCGAAAGACGGAGCCAACTTAAGGAGTCGATTCAGCGCCTCGCCGAGGATCTCGAACTGCCGCTCGACGGCCGATGCCAGCATCGGATCATCGACGTATTCCTCGACCTTCCGCCCCGCTGTGAACTGTGCCAGAAGTTCCATCGCCCGCCGCATATCTTCGAGGTGTTTTTTCGCCTCAAGCTGCATAGAGCTGAACTCGCGAAGGTTTGATCGCCTCCAGAAAATACGGATTTCGAATCGCGCGGGTCATGACGAGGTCCACAGACCGTCCGAACAGGGCCTCCATCGATTCCTTGAGCCCGAAATAGGCGTCGGCGCGCTCGCCAGCGGGAAGCGGCTGAAATTCGACAAGAAAATCAAGATCGCTCCTCGCGGCGTCGAATCGGTCTCCGCTGCCTGAGCCGAAAAGCTCCAGGCGCCGGACCCGGAACCGGAGACACAGTCCGGCCAAATCGCTCATGTGTTTCTGCACGATCGGGTTCATCGTCGTCCTCGGCAACCTCGTGCCCCTATTGTTGCACAACCTGCCCCGGATGCAAGCAGACCCGCCGGCAAGACCCGCCGGCAAATTCAACCTTCGTTCGAACCTTCCCTTGCCCCTTTTTCCGCCGCTGCGGCGACGATCTTTCCCATGACGTTCGCGCCGCGTTTGAGAGCATCGTCGCGCAGGTGGGCGTACCGCTGCGTCATCATCGGGCTCTTGTGGGTCATGAGCCGCTGGAGCGTGTACAGGTCCACCTCGCCCGAGGAGGCCAGGTGCGAGGCGAAAGTGTGCCGAAGCCCGTGATTCGGGCGGAAGTCCTCCGGGAGCCCCGCGGCGGTCCGAATCACCCGGGACGATTCTGCGATCTGTTTGATCCCGCGAGATCCGCCTCGCTCACCCGCGAAGACGTACGGGTTTCTCGCCGTTCGGGGATGCCCCTCGATAAGTTCCCGAGTTGCGTCGGACAGAGGGATGACCTGGTCCTCGCTCCCCTTCGGGTTGCGGATCGTCAGGAAACCGCGGTCGAGGTCGACGTCGGACCACATGAGGTTTCGTACCTCACCGCGCCGCATACCTGTATAGAGAGCAAGAAGCTGGAAGTTCCCCGCCTGGGGATCCGGCCATTCGCGACATGCGCGGATGTAGGCGGCCATCTGATCCTCGGTCATGTCCTCGGTCTTCTGCTTCGCTCCCTTCGGCATTTCCACCTTGAAGGGGAGACCCTCGCAGAGGTGCCGCTTTCCGCCGAAGTTGGCGATCCGGCGGAGCAGGGACAGCACGGAGACGACGGTCCCGACGGCGTGTGTCTTCAGGAGCGTGACCCGGAGACGGTCGACCTCGAAGGGAGAAACCTCTTTCGGCTCCTTGTTGCCGAAGAGATCCTTGAGGTGCATGCGGTAACGGTGGTCGTCGTTCGGCAGGCCCCGCTTGTGCACGTTGAGCGTTTTCCACTCCTGCCAGAGCCGGTCGAACGTCCACCGACCCGCCTCCCCCTCCTCGGCGGCCCGCTCCGCCTCGCGCCGCTCCCTGTTTGGGGCCTGCTTCCCGCGGATGCGGTCCGCCCGGATCGCGGCGGCCCGGGCAGGAGTCATCGCGTCCTGGAACTGGCGCCCGGCTTTCTCGAAATGTCTCTTGCCATTCCTATAGTAGGAGACGTAATATGTTCGCGCCGGCTTACCCGTCCCGACGGCGGTTCCCATGATGAAGTAGACGCCGGGGATGTTCGTCCGCGTCGGCTTGAATCGGGTCTGTGACATGCGCCGCCTCCCGACGGTATGAGCGGTCGAAATGGTATGAGAAGGCGAAATGGAAGGGCGATGGTCCTTACTCATACCGTTGCTCATACCATTGATTTTGGGATTACGCGGTAAGTCGAAGGAAGTCAACCGCCTGTAATGCAGCGAAAATAGTGCGTTGACGGGCGGAGTTAGGTGAAAAGCGGTAACAGGAGGGAAGGTTCGGTCTTCGCCCTTACAAGGCGAGGGTCACAGGTTCAACTCCTGTTCCGCCTACCAGTTGCCGTCTTTTCGGGGTGGTAGTTAAGTTGGTCATAACGCCGGCCTGTCACGCCGGAGGCCGCGGGTTCAAGTCCCGTCCACCCCGCCATTCATCGAAAACCCCTCGGGGACCGGATCCTCGAGGGGGTTTTTTTTGTGACGAGTCGTCTCCGTCCGGGAATCAGGCGGCCTCGCCCGCGATCGCCTCGGCACGTTCCCGGTCCTTGCCGTGGTCGCGGGCGATGAGCATGTAGATGGAGGGGACGACGAACAGGGTGAACAGGGTGCCGATGAACATGCCGCCGACGAGCACCAGGCCGATCGAGTTCCGCGCGGCGGCGCCCGCCCCGGTGACGAGCGTAAGCGGGAAATGCCCGGCGATGGTCGCTGCGCTGACCATGAGGATCGGCCGGAGGCGGGTCATCGCCGCCCGCCGCACGGCGTGCGCCTTGGAGAGCCCCTGGAGCTGCAGCTTGTTGGCGAATTCGACGATCAGGATCCCGTTCTTCGACACCAGCCCGACCAGCGTCACGAGCCCGACCTGCGAGTAGATGTTGAAGGTGGTGGTCCAGCCGCGGGTCCAGAAGGAGACGTTGGGGTCGGGCATCTTGAGGAACGTGAAGATCAGCGCGCCGAACATGGCGAGCGGCACGGAGCCGGCCAGGATGACGAACGGGTCCCTGAAGCTGTTGAACTGCGCCGCCAGCACGAGGAAGATCAGCACGACGGCGAGGGTGAAGGCGGGCAGGAACCTGCTCCCCTCGGTGCGAAGCTGGCGTGATTCGCCCTTGTCCCGGTCGATGATGAACTCGGACTGCGGCTGATCGACCTTGACGTCGATCGTGGGCGGGAAGGCGAACATCCTGCTCTCGATGGCCTTCATCTGGAGCTGGTGGGCGAAGTCGAGGATCTGCCCGGCCTCGGCCGTCGACGCCAGGACGAACTCGACCGGAAAGTCGCCGCCGCCGGGGAGGGCCGGCGGAGTGACCGGGAAGATCTGGACGCCGGGGACCTTGTGCAGCCCCTGCTGGACCTCGGGCAGGATGTCGAAGACGGTTCGCTTGCGATCGGCCCAGGGTCTTGCGACCATGCCGGAGAAACCGGAGCTGGGAAACGTGATCTGGAAGGTGAAGTCGGTCTCCGGCACGCCCTGGAAGACCCGGTTGACCTCCTTGGCGAAATGGCTGTTCTGCTCGAGAGTGGAATTGGCGGAGGCGTCGAGGATGCCGAAGATGACCCCCTGGTCCTCCGTCGGCGCCAGTTCCTTCGCGGACATGACGAACATCGGCACCGTGAGGAGCGACACGACGATCCAGACCGCGTAGACCGCGGGGCGGGCCTTGAGAGTCGCGTCGAGGCGGCGGACGTAGGCGAATTTGAGCCGCTCGAAGCCGCGGCTGATGCGGCCGGCCAGCCCGCGCTCCCCGCCGTCGGGTTTGAGGAGCCGGGACGACATGACCGGGGAAAGCGTGAGCGCCACGATCCCGGAGATGGCGACCGCCCCGGCCAGCGTGAAGGCGAACTCGCGGAACAGCGACCCGGTCAGCCCCCCCTGCAACCCGATCGGAAGGTAGACTGCCGCCAGGGTGATCGTCATCGCGATGATCGGCCCGACCAGCTCGCGGGCGCCGCCGAGCGCCGCGTCGAGCGGCGTCCTCCCCTCGCGCAGGTGCCGTTCCACGTTCTCCACGACCACGATGGCGTCGTCGACCACCAGTCCGACCGACAGGACGATGGCGAGAAGCGTGAGCAGGTTGACGGTGAACCCGAAGATCTGCATGAGAAATACGCCGCCGACGAGCGACACCGGGATCGCGACCACCGGGACCAGCACCGAGCGCACGGAGCCGAGGAAGAGGAAAATGACGACCACGACGATCAGGAGGGTGTCGCCCAGCGTCTTGAGCACCTCCCGGATGGCGTTGGAGATGTAATTGGTCGCGTCGTACGCGACCCGGGCCGAAAGCCCCGTCGGCAGGTCGCGTCGGATCGCCTCCATCTCGGAGCGCACCCGCTTGATGACGTCCAGCGAGTTCGCGTTGGGTAGCGGCCAGATCCCCATGAAGACCGCCGTCTGGCCGGAGAAGCGGACCTCCGCGTCGTAGTCCTCCGTTCCCAGCACCACGTCGGCGATGTCGCCCAGCCGGACGAGCGTTCCGTTGCGCTGGCGCACCACCAGCCGCCTGAACTCGTCGACCGTGTTCAGGTTCGTGTCTGCGGTCAGGTTGACCTGGATGTAGGCGCCCTTGCTGCGGCCCAAGGCCGACAGGAAGTTGTTCGCCGCCAGCGCCCGGCGCACCTGCGCGGGGCTGATGTCCAGGGCCGCCATCCGGTCGGGCTTGAGCCAGATCCGCATGGCGAACGTGCGGGCGCCCAGGATGTCGGCGCGCTGCACGCCCGGGATCGAGGAGAGGCGTGGCTGGACGACCCGCACCAGGTAGTCGGTGATCTCGTTCTGCTGGAGCAGGTCGGAACTGAAACTCAGGTAGGCCGAGGCGAACCGGCTGTCGGCCGACTCGATGTTGATAACCGGCACCTCCGCCTCCGGCGGGAGGTCGCGCCGCACCTGGTCCA
Organism: Deltaproteobacteria bacterium; assembly: GCA_023488945.1. The sequence goes on along the minus strand of JAMDBZ010000025.1, from coordinate 1,893 downwards.
CCTTGGAGCCGATCTCCGCCAGCGCCTTCGTGGAATCGTAGTTGAGCCGCAGGCGCACCTTGATCGTGGAGAGGCCGAGCGCGCTCTGCGATTCCATGTATTCGATGCCGTCGGCGGCGGCGATGGCGCGCTCCAGCGGCGCGGTGACGAAGCTGCGGACAAGGTCCGCGCTTGCGCCGACGTAAACGGTGGCGACGGTCACCGACGCGTTCTCGCTGCGCGGGTACTGGCGGACGTTGAGCGTCCGGATCGCCTGGAGCCCGGCGATGATGACCACCAGGTTGACGACGAGCGCCAGGACCGGGCGTCGGATGAACAGGTCGGTGATCTTCACGGGTCAGTTGTTCTCCGGCCTGGGGGTCCTGTGGAACGACGGGGCGAGCCGGTTGTCGATCACCACCGCCTAGCCGTTGCGCAGCTTGAAGACGCCGGTGCTGACGACGGTCTCACCCTCGCTCAGGCCGCTCGTGACGGCGACGAAGTCGCCGCGTTTTTCGCCGAGCCGCACGAACCGCTGGCGCAGCACCTTGCCCCCCTTGCCCTGCCCGTCGTCGGCGACCACGAAGACCGAGTCGCCGTATGGAGCGTAGAGCACGGCCGTGGCCGGAATGGCCAGCACGCTCCGCCGGGTCGGCAGGCGGACCGCCGCGTTCACGAACATCCCGGGCCGCAGGCGCTCGCGCTCGTTGGCGACCGTCGCCTGCAGCCGGATGTTGCGGGTCTCCGCGTCGACCAGGGGGTTGACGGCCGTGATCTTCCCGTCGATCGCCAGTCCCGGCAGCGCGTCGCACGTCACCCGGACGGGAAGGCCGGGGCGCAGGCGGCCGATCTCCTGCTGGTGCAGCGTGAAGTCGACGTAGATCGGATCGAGCGACTGCAGCGTGGCGATCGGGTCTCCCTCGCGAAGGATCTGCCCCAGGTTCACCTGCCGGATGCCGAGGCGTCCGCCGAACGGGGCGCGGATCGTCTTCCTGGCGATCGCCGCCCGGATGCCCTCGACCTGGGCCGTCGCCTGATCCGCGGCGGCGACCGCCGCGTCGTAGTCCGCCTGGGAGATGATCTGCTTCGCCAGCATCTCGGCGCTGCGCGCGAGAACGGAGCGGGCGAGCTTCGCCTGCGCCTCCGCGCCGGGGAGCTGCGCCTCTTCCGTGCCGGTGTCCTGGCGAACGAGGAGATCGCCCTTGTCCGCCCTCGCCCCGGACTCGAAGGCGATCGCCGCGACCTTCCCCGTCACCTCGGCCGCGATGGTGACGCCCTGGACGGCGGAAAGCGTCCCGACCGCCGCAAGCGCGGTCTCCCACGATTCGGGCCGGGCCGCCGCCGTGGTCACGGTCTCCGGCGGGGGAACGAACTTCTTTCCCTGCTCGATCATCGCGCCGATCTGCTTCGCCTTGACGGCCGACAGCGCGCCGACCAGGGCGACGAGCCCGACGGCAACGAACACGATGCGCTTCTTCATCGGTTATCGGCTCCTGCGACGGTCATCTCGACCGGTCGTCCGTCGTTGATGCCGCTTTCGCGCTGCCTTCGGCCTCACGGCTCCACCACCCGCCGTCGAGCGCCTCCTCGGACGCGCTCGGTGAAGATGCGCAACAGGACGTCGTCCAGCAGGTCGATCCGTTTCCGTATCTCGTCGATCTCCAAGCGCACCTCGCTCGAATGAGTTCACCCAGGATCTCCCCGGACGCGGCTTCCTTCCGGCGCGAGGAGCACATGGATCACCGTCGAAGAGGGGAGAAAATCGCGGGACGTTACGATATCATCGGTGCGTATTCCGACGCAATTCGGCCACCATTCCGAGGCCAATCCGGCCACTGTTCCGACGTGAATCCGGCCACCCTTCCGAGGGGAAATCGGCCGGCGTTCCGAGCCGATTCCGGCCACTTTTCCCGA